>CAZAYE010000101.1:0-963 GCA_964489255.1 uncultured Enterobacteriaceae bacterium | reverse complement strand
AATCTCCTGGAATAGCGTACGCGCCCACTTCTTGGTTCTTGTGTAGTTAATGAAGGTCCATGTTGCCAGGGGACGGTGCCCAGCGCTCGCGCAATCTCCGCCTGATCTTTCCTCGGTGGAGCCGACATGGTATAAGCCATCTCCGTGACCCCGACGCCCGCTTCTCCCTTGCTTGCTATCACTGACCTGAGCAAATGCTACCGGCTCTATGACCGCCCGGCCGACCGGCTCAAAGAGCTCTTGTGGGGCCGGCGGTTGCACGAGGAATTCTGGGCCTTGCAGGGAGTGACCCTCACCCTGCAGCGCGGCCTCTCGCTGGGCATCATTGGGGAAAACGGCGCCGGCAAATCCACCCTCCTGAGGCTCATTGCCGGGGTTTTAACCCCAACCTCAGGGACCGTGCAGGTGAACGGCCGGGTGGCCTCGATCATCGAGCTCGGGATGGGCTTTCACCCGGAGTTAAGCGGCCGCGAAAACCTTTTTATTGGCGGCGCGCTTCTGCGATTTTCGCGCCGGCAGATGGAAGCCAAGATGCCCGAGATCGAAGCGTTCGCAGAGCTGAGCCCGTTTCTTAACCGTCCCCTCAAGAGTTATTCTACCGGCATGGCAATGCGCCTGGCCTTCTCTCTAGCGGTGAGTGTGGAGCCCGATCTCCTCATTGTGGACGAGGCTTTGGCGGTTGGAGACGGCTATTTCCAAAAAAAATGTATCGACCGCATCCGCGCCTTTCAGGAGCGGGGCGGAAGTTTACTGTTGTGTTCCCACTCGCTGTATACGGTGAGTTTGCTCTGCCAGGAGGTGCTGTGGCTGCGGGCCGGACAGGCCGAAGCTTATGGGATGGCCGCCCAGGAGGTGATCGCCGCCTACGAGGCGTACCTGAACGCCAAAGAAGCGCAGCTGCCCGAACTCCACGAACCTGCGCATCCCCCCAGTGGCGAGTTAACCGAAGTGCGCCTTGAGGGC
>CAZAYE010000100.1:0-8752 GCA_964489255.1 uncultured Enterobacteriaceae bacterium | reverse complement strand
AGGCCGCGCTGCTCATCGAGGGCAAGGGCACGCACTCCCTGACCGTCGGGAATGGTTAGCAGGGCAGTGCCGTCAGGAACCGCTAGCTTCAGCAGGCCGTCAGCCTTGGCGACCCATACGGCATCAACGAAGTCAGGAGTGGGAGTAGGAGTTTGTTGCGCGCGCACGGTGAGGCCGACCAGAACGGAAAGACCGAGCAGCAGAAGCGTTATGACACCACAGCGGGTTTGCCGTGCCGATGTCCCCACGGATCCCCTCCTGGCTAAATCGAACCACAGGACATTGGCACAGTGCAACACTTCTTGAGAGCAGTTCCCTCCGTTCGCTCTGAGCGTAGCCGCGTGAGCGGCGGAGTCGAAGAGTGCGCCGGTTACGGGTTTGCTGGCCTTCGACTTCGCTGCGCTCCGCTCAGGCCGAACGGTAGCGGCTCGACAGCTAGTGAGGAAGTGTACGAATCTTCTGTGGTCTGATTTAGATGGAGAGTGTGGCCCACACTCGGTGGAGAGATCGGCAGCCGCCGTCGAATCTTTAATGCATCAGTGAGAAGGGTTTGCTTTTGGCTTTTATAAAGCCATTCTTCCGCTTTTACCGACAGGTCTCTTGCTGAGGAAAGACTCTTCCGACAACCTGGCCTTATCCTTTTTCGGCGGTCGGTAGTACAATAACAGCCCGCTCGCAATTATCTGAGGAAACATGAACTCACTCGTTCTACTCCAACGTCGGATTATTCACTGCTCTCTCTGTCCTCGGCTTGTCGCTCACCGTGAGCAGGTGGCGCGCGAGAAGGTCAAGCGTTATCGAGACTGGGACTATTGGGGCAAGCCTGTGCCGAGTTTTGGTGACCTGCAGGCCCGACTGCTGATTGTCGGCCTGGCGCCAGCTGCGCACGGTGGGAATCGAACTGGGAGAGTATTTACCGGTGACCGCAGCGGTGACTGGTTGTATGGTGCCTTGTATGAGACCGGTTTTGCTAACCAGCCGACCTCGGTCCATAAAGACGATGGGCTGGAACTGCGGGACTGCTACATTACCGCCGCAGTCCACTGCGCCCCACCGGACAACAAACCTTTACCCGGGGAGTTCGCTGCCTGCCGGCCGTATTTGCTGCAAGAACTCACTCTGCTCACCCGGATTCGTGTCGTGGTGGCGTTGGGGCAGATCGCCTTTGCCTCTTATTTGGCGGGCTGCCGTGAGCTTGGCCTGCCGGTGCCTTCGCCCATGCCCCGTTTCGGGCACGGTTGCATCTATCCATTAGGAGGGGTCTCGCTGCTCGGCTCGTACCACCCTAGCCAACAGAACACCTTTACCGGCAGACTCACTCAGGAAATGTTCCATACTGTCTTCCGTACCGCCCGAAAACTTGTGGAGCAGCCAGGGTAGGACTTGGCAGCCGGGTCTAGGTGTGTTGTGGTCTGGTCGAAAAGCCGGTAAAGAGGGGGAGCCTTGGAAAATCGCCATTCCCCATTGGCAATGAAAAACCCGTAGTGCAGAGCAACTGAGGAGACGACAAAGGGCGAGGTGCAAGAGCGCCTATGGCAGTAGTCATTTCTCGCAAATATGAGGTCCTTGGCCAGCTTGGTCAGGGAGGCATGGGAGTTGTATACAAAGTACGTCACACCGCCTTGGACACCATCTTAGCACTCAAGGTGTTACCCCGGGATCTGACGGAGAACCCGGAAATGGTGGCGCGTTTTTATCGGGAAGCGCGGGTGATGGCTCGACTCAGCCACCCGAATATCGTCCGAGTGCTAGACATCGATCGTGATGAAGCCCTCAACTTCCATTACTTTGTCATGGAGTACCTCCAAGGGAAAACGCTCTCACAGTACCTGCGCGAGAAGGGACCACTACCTCTCTCCGAGGTGCTTGAGATCTCCGGGCAGATCGCGAGAGCCTTGTCGTATGCGCACAACCATAACCCGCCGGTGATCCACCGCGACATCAAACCGGCCAACATCATGATCGAGAATGGCTCGGGGCGTGTGGTGGTCATGGACTTCGGTATTGCCAAGGAACTCGGCGATACCGAAATGACCAGGGCCGGAGTCATGGTGGGAACCCTCAAGTATTGCTCTCCAGAGCAAATCCGCCATGAGTCTCTCGATGGCAGTGCTGATGTGTATTCCCTCGGCATGGTGATGTATGAGGCTTATACCGGGACCCAGTTCTTTGCTGGTCTGGACGAATCTGCCGTGATCGGCAAAGTGCTCTACGATCCCCAAGAGCATAAGCCTCAATTGAGTCGGCCTGCTCCGCAGCCTTTTGTTGCCCTCGTGAGCAAAGCGATCGCGAAGTCTCGCGAGCACCGCTACAAACGCATAGAAGATTTTCTTCAGGATCTGGCAGTGTGTCGTGGGGCGATGTCGGAGGCTGGGACGACTATCGTGCCAGCACCGACGCGAGATACTTCCCACAGTAGAGGAGAAAAGAGCGAGGTTGAAGATCTCGAAGAACGAATCCGCCAGCTTGAGGAAGAACGACAGCGACGACTTGTCTTCTCATTGGGTGCGCAAGTCAAAGAGGCGCGAGAAAAAGCGGCGAGCGAGGGCGCAAGCCAATTGTCCGCCACCCTGTTTCAACGCGCACTGGCCCTGGAGGAGAATGGTGGCGAACACCTCCGCACCGGGAATTATTCTCTCACGCGGGAGGCTTACCAGGAAGCAGTTGCTGTTTTTACCCAAGCCGGCGAGGAAGCAGTCGCTGCAAGCATTTTCCGCATTGCCGAACAAGCGCGCGAGGAAATGACCGCGACGAAGACCGAGGCTGAGCGGTACGGGGCTCGGGCTAAAGCCCGCACCTTCTATGGACGGGGCTTAGCCTTGCAAGCGCAAGCTGAGGAGTTGTGGGAACGCAAAACGTATCAGCAGGCAGGTCAGGTGTATACAGAGGCGCGGAAGGTGTTTGCCGATGCCTGCGATCTCGCCTATCAGGAAACCCTCAAAGAAGAAGCCGAGGCGTCCAAAACTCAGGCCCTCGTTGCCAAAGAGGCAGCAAGCACCGCGGGATCAGAGTGGTTGGCTCCTGCAGTTTTCCGCGAGGCAGCGGAGAATGAACGGCGGGCTAACACGGCAATGGAGAGAGCGGAATTCTCCCAGGGCCGGGAGTTATATGGGCTTGCCCGCCAACAGTACGAGCGGGCAGCACGGGAAGCCGTGCAAGCCAGAGAGCAGCCGATCGTAGCTGGAGTCTCACCTTCGGATAGAGCAGCTCAGGCAACGTTCTCGATGCAAGTGGAGCCCGGTGACCTCACACGCTGGGAGAAACTTCCAGAAAACCCTGCTGCCGAGCTGACGCGTTGGGAAAAACCGCCAGCCGTTGCTCCTCCAGCCAGCAGAGAGGAAACACCTGCTGATCTGGGACCAATCACCCAAGGTCCGGTGTTGGCAACTCAGATCGAGGTAGAGGAAGACCGTTGGGAGATTGGTGAGAAGGCTCCTCTGCCGCCGAGCCCTGGCCGTCCTGCTCGTGCGCCTGTGTCTCCGAGCCGGCTGAGGCCTGCGATCATCGGGGTAGTGACCGTTGGCCTCCTCGCTGTTGGAGCCTGGTTCGGAGGGGCGTTGCTAAAGCAGCCGCCTGCCCCTCTCACGCTGGTCCGGGCTGAGCCACAAACAGAAGCTGTGCAGGTTGCCGAAGGAAAGACTGTAGCTTTCGTTGCGGAAGGAAACGGGACTGGACCGTTACGCTATGAGTGGTCTTTGGAGGGCCACCGCGTCTCGCACGAGAAAGAATGGTTGTATCGGCCAACTGCCAGCGAGGTTGGTGGCGAGCCAAAGACGGTGAAGTTACTGATTGCTGATCCACATGGACAGCAGATTGAAAGACACTGGCAAGTCTCGGTGGAACGGATCAACCGCCCACCGCAATTCCAGACGGTGGCTCCTCCCAGTGAGACCCTTGACCTGGCCTTGGGGACCTCTCAGGAGTTTCGTGTTGAGGCAACCGATCCGGACAATGAGCCGCTGACCTATGAGTGGACTGTCGATGGGGCCGCAGCCGGCAGTCAGCCGACCTTCATTTGGGAAGCGCAAAGTGAAGGTCGCCATCTGGTGCAGGCAATCGTTCGCGATCGGAGTAATTTGACAGCGACACGGGAGTGGCAAGTTGCAACGCTGAAACCGCAACCTGAGCAACCCGAGCCTCCCCCCAATACTCCGCCTCAGATCGTGGAACGTATACCTGCCGAGAGTGTGCTGACCGTGCAAAAGGGCGAGAGTCTCGATTTCTCTGCCACGGCCAGTGATCCAGAAAATGATGAGCTGACCTATAGCTGGTCTGTGGATGGCAAAAAAGCTGGCAAGGAAGCGCGCTTCACCTTCACCGCTGCTGATGCGGGGAAACACCGCATCGACCTCGAAATTGCCGATCGTGGTGGATTAAAAGACCGGGTGCGGTGGGATATTGAGGTGCCGGCTCCTCCTGCTGCCCCACGGCTGGTGATGTTCACTCCGCACAAATCGGTGTTCTCCCTGCTCCCGCATCAGTCCCGGTTTTTTGGGGTCGAGGTTGGTGTACCAGGCATGGTCGAGCCGGACCTGGAATATCACTGGAAAGTTGATGGCCGACCAGTCTCAGGACAAGAGGTGATTGAGTTTAAGAACCGCTCCGTGGGAATCCACAAGGTTGAGGTGACGGTCAGCGCTCCGGCGTCCGGCATGAGCGTCAACCACCAGTGGACTGTCGAGGTGCGTCCGGAGGAAAGTGGAGACACCTCCGCTCCGACTTTTGCGCCAGTCGTGCAAGTCTTTGATCTCGATAATACGACGAGCAAGGATCAGAAGACGATTACGATCAGCGGCAAAGTGCGAAACCTGGATGAAAATAGCGCCGACAATGTTCTGGTGACTATCTCAGCTCTCGGTCCAGATGGGCAACCTGTCTACCGTCGCGTTGTCCTGCCTACGCCCCAGCCTCTTGCTGGCGGGGAGGTTGCGACCTTTCAATTAGCAGTCGCGAACCGGGAGACTGTCGCCGATTTCCGCGTTGAAGTAGTGAGTAAGTGAAGGGCGAGGGCAGTTGTCCGAAACCGCCCTCGCTTTTTCTCCTTAGCAGAAAAACGATCCACCCTGGTCCCTGGTCTTGCCCGATGCGCTCTACCATTTTTGCGTTGTTCCTTCCTCCTCGCGCATTCAGGGTGACTACCTTTTGTACTTAGGCTGGGAAAATCGCGGCGATCACTTCATCGATCGCCCGTTGGGAGTCGAGGTCGTCGGTCAGCGAGCGTGACACCGCCACCGAGCAGGCGCGGCGTGGTCGCACGCCATGACCCATCAGTTGTCCAGCGTAGATCAGTAACCGAGTGCTGACGCCTTCTTCAAGGCCGCTGGCCTTGAGGTGCCGCACCTTCTCTCCGAGCTTCGCCAGATCCAGGGCGATTCCGAGGTCGAGTCCGCTCTCATGGGCAATGACTTCGGCCTCTTTATCTCGCGGCGGGTACGTGAACTCGATGGTGACGAAGCGCTGACGGGTAGAGTGTTTGAGGTCTTTGAGGATACTCTGGTAGCCAGGGTTGTAGGAGATGACCAACAGAAAATCTGAGTGCGCTGCTAAAATCTCTCCCTTTTTGTCGACTGGTAAAATACGCCGGTGGTCTGTCAAGGGATGGATGAGGACGATGGTGTCTTTCCGCGCCTCGACGATCTCATCGAGGTAGCAAATCGTCCCCAGCCGTACGGCCTGAGTCAGCGGACCGTCGATCCACACGGTCTCATCGCCTTTAATCAGATACCGTCCGACGAGGTCACTACCAGTCAGGTCTTCATGGCAGGCAACGGTGATGAGATTGCCCGGCACTCCGTCTTTCTCCTCTCGCATCAGGATATGGGCCATGTACTCGACGAAGCGAGTTTTGCCACAGCCCGTCGGCCCTTTGAGAAGGACAGGTAACCGGCAGTCGTAGGCCGCTTTGAAGATCTCGATCTCGTCTCCGATAGGAAGATAATAGGGTATTGATGTCGATTGTTGGTTCATGACGTTGCCGTGGTGATGGTTTCCATGACGTGATTGGTATCGGCGTCGATTAGTTCGACTTTTGCCGTTCCGTTAACGTTCTTGGCGTTTTTTGCCTCGGTCACTTGGGCGCGTAGTTTGTCGAGGAATCGTTCACGTATCTCCGGTGGCATCGCGGTCATGGGGAAATTCTGAAAGAAAATTTGCGCTTCAGCCGGAGCTATCCACTCGATACGGCTGATGCGTGGCCCCATGATCTCGTGGGTACGGAAAAGTTTTTCTACTTCTTGCTGGAAGGGCGAGCGATTAGAACTGACAGACGGTGTCCCCGTTGGGGTGGGGGAGGAGGTCCCAGCGAATTCGGCGAGGACTTTATCGATCCGGGCTTGGATATTCTGATCGGTTGTCAGAGACTTGGCGTGTGTGAGCGATTCCAAGGCCTTACTGGTTTCCCCTTTTTCCTGGTACGCGACGCCTAAGTTGAAGTGGGCCTGGAAAAAGTCTGGTCTTTTCGCGAGGACGGCTTGATACTCGGCGACCGCCCGGTTTGCCTCGTTGGTGTAGAGGTACATCGTGCCTAAGTCCGTACGTACGCTTGGATCGTCGGGATTGAGCGTCAGGTACTTTTGATAATACTCGATGGCCTTGGCATACTCCTCGAAGTCGTAGTACACGTTGCCCAGTCCGCGCAGCGCCTCGAGATCATTAGGCTCTAGTGCCAGCACATGACGATAAGATAACTGGGCAGCACTGCGATAGCTGGAATCGAGACGGGCCGCGCGCGACTGGGCTTCGGCCAGAGTCTTCCAGGTCTTGAGGTCCTGAGGCGCCCCATTGGCTTTTTCCACCAGTTCCGCCAGCAGCTTTTTTACGTCATCTGGTAAGGATACCTGGGGGTGATTCTGAGGGAGCGTTGAACCACCCTGACTGGCTTGTCCTTCACTTGCCGGAGCGGTAGCAGAAGGAAAAGGTTGAGACCGCAGAACGAACACCCACAGGCCTGTGCCAACTATAAGATAGAAAGAGAGTACAGTAAGCCCTGGGACCAGGGTACTCCAGGAAGAAGAAGCAGGTATTTGTGCCCTCTTAGCTGCATTTTTCCCAGCGCTAGGCAAAGCCTCTCCACAGGCGGCACAGAAATTGGCTTGGAGAGCAGTCTTGACCCCACACTGAGGGCAGAAACGGACAGTCATGAGGAAAATACCTAGCAGCAATTGGAGAGGGGAGCTAGTAGTTCGCTGTCCCTCCTGCTCTAGAGCGGGTCTCACTTGCATGTGTCCTTGCTGGCCGTGCGGCGATAGGTCCCCTCTCCCCTCGCGGGAGAGGGACAGGGTGAGGGGGCTGCCGGCAGCATCGGTGCCCTGCATCCCCCCATCCTGACCTTCCCCCACAAGGGGGGAAGGAACCCACAAAGGATCAGTAGAAGGGTCGCATCCAAGTGAGATCTACGGTAGGATAAACTCTCTTCGGCTTCACCGTGATCTCTTCTCAACCTTGAGCGATTATCTCCTCTCTCTAACCTCTTCCTGTTCCGGTTGACAGCACTCAAGCGAGGCGGTTAAGGTGCTCCCGTTCGCGCGACCCTGGAGGGACGTATGGCAAAAAAAGAGACCGCTCGCGATCCACGGCTGGCGGAAGGGAAGAAAACTCTCGATCTATGGGGATTGACCTTGGCTCGGTTACAAGACCACAGCCTCACGGTGGCGGCAATAGAAGCCCGTATTGGCCAAGACCCGGCTGCAGATCTTGCCCTGGCGGCCCTGCTGGGGGATTACCCCGCGCCAGAAGCCGCGCAAGCACTCGTCGTCTGGGAAAGCAAAACTCCTGATAAGAACCTGCGCCGTGAAATTCACCGTTCATTGTATAAGCTCTCGCAAAGAGGGATACAGGCCGAGCGGCCTACTCAAGAACCAACGCGACCTATTCTGACTCCGGTTGAGCCCGAAGGTTATCTCTCATCTATGGATGGCCACGGTGACCGTTTGATCTGGCTGATTAAACCGAAGGTCGGTGGTGGGCTGCACTACCTTTCTGCTTTGGTCAACGAGCCCGAGGGGATGCGGTACGTCGAAGGGGCCGAGATCACCCGTAAGAGCTTCCGTGTGATGCGTCAGGATTTGAGCGGCCGACACCAGATTACGATGATCGAAGTGCCGTGGCGATACGGCGATGCAATTATGCAGGAAGGCTACGAGCGTGCGAAAGCGCGCGATGGGAAAGAAGTTGAGTCCTATCCAGCCTTGCGTTCTCATCTAATTTCCACTCCAGCTCAACCCGTCGTGGCGCCTCTACCTGCGGGGCTGGACCCGACGGCCATTGCGGCAGATGACAACCTCCTGGCGACCTCCGCGCAACTCTTGCAAGAGCCTGAATTCCAGCGTTGGCTGCTGGATCACGATCAGGTGCATCCTTACATCGATCAGATTACCCAAGCCCAGGAAAGCCCGTTGGTCTTGAATCGCTATCAACAACAAGATCGCATGCAGACGATCATTGAGAAAGCGATTATTGAAGTGTTCTCCGCAGAAAAAGGCCAATCGTATGCCCGACGCTTAGAGGAGGCCACCCTTCATCTTGTGGCGACGGGACGAGTAGAAGCTGCCAAGCGAGCTCTAGCTGTTGCGGCCAAGCTCAAGGGGAGTGGACAGGGAGGAAAAGGTATTCCGTTCTGCGAGGAACTGGTACGCCAGAGTATTGCTCTGCATTACCAGGAAGAGCGGCAGAAAGAGCAGGAGGAGACCCAAGGCTCATTGATTATGAGCTGTCTCTTATACACATCTCCGAGCCCACGAGACTAGGCATGATA
>CAZAYE010000099.1:6121-8850 GCA_964489255.1 uncultured Enterobacteriaceae bacterium | reverse complement strand
CTCTGTCGTCTCTTTTATCGAGCAGGGGTGCGGGTGGCGCCATTTAAGGCGCAAAACATGTCCAACAACGCTTACGTCTGCCTGGACGATGGTGAGATTGGCTGGGCTCAGGCGCTGCAAGCCAGAGCCTGTGGTCTCGAGCCCTCTGTGGATATGAACCCGGTACTGCTCAAGCCTACTTCTGATCGTGGTTCTCAGGTGGTCGTGCAAGGGCGAGTGTGGGGGAATGTCTCTGCCCGGAGTTTTCCTCGGGAAAGCCTGTGGGAAAAGGTGCAGGAGAGCTTTGTCCGCCTAAGCCAAGACTACGAATTGATCATTTTGGAAGGAGCAGGAGGGGCAGCCGAGATCAACCTCAAAGACCGAGACTTCGTGAATTTTGCCATGGCGGAGATGGCAGAGGCGCCAGTGATCCTGGTCGCAGACATCGACCGGGGAGGCGTCTTTGCTGCTTTGGTTGGCACGCTGGAACTTCTTGAGCCAAAAGAGCAAGAACGGGTCAAGGGGTTGGTCATTAACAAGTTTCGTGGCGAGAGAAGCCTACTGGAGCCAGGGCTTCGCTTCCTGGAGGAACGAACCGGAAAGCCGGTCTTGGGGGTGCTGCCGTACTTACGCGAGCTCAGCCTAGAAGCTGAGGATTCAGTTTCTCTGGAAACCTATAGGCACAAGCAACCCGTCTTTTCTCCGGCGACAGTGAATGCGGCGATTGTCTGCTTTCCCCACATTGCCAACTTTACCGATTTCCTCCCCCTAGCTCGGGTTGGTACCGTCACGCTCAACTATGTGAAAGGACCGCAGGAGATTGCCAAGGCTGACGTCGTCATTCTACCAGGCAGTAAGAACACTATTGCTGACCTCCGGTGGCTCAAGAGGGGAGGCTGGCAACAGGCCCTGCAGCAGGTGAGAGACCGAGCAGGATGGATTGTTGGCATATGCGGTGGATATCAGATGTTAGGGGAGGAGGTTGCTGATCCTTTAGGAGTAGAAGGGGAAAGCGCGACCGAGACCGGACTCGGTTTTCTGCCTCTGCGCACCGCGCTGACAGCAGAGAAGACGACCCGTCGAGTTGCAGTGCAGTGGAGTAGCGGCTCGAAGGAAGGAACTTTTGAGGGATACGAGATTCATGCCGGCCAGACCCAAGCGAGTGAAGGAGTCACTCCATGTTTCTCGGCGCGCCCCTTGGAAGGTACGGAATGGAGAGCCGACGGGGCGATGAGCCAAGACGGGCGCGTGTGGGGAACGTACGTGCACGGTCTTTTTGAAAACGGGTCGTTTGTGCAAGAGTGGCTGACTCGCGTTGGCGCGGATCGCAACCTTGCTATCCAGGCCGGTTGGCAAGCGTGGCAGTCCGAAAGGGACCTTCAGTTAGATCGTCTCGCTGAGACTTTAGCGAGAGAACTCGACATGACTGCGCTCTGGGCTCTTGTGGACGTGCGCGCCAGCGCTGCTGAATGTCCCTAGAGCGGATTTCGTTTGGGTTTATCCTGGAGAGCACCCTCACCCCCAGCCGCGCGCGCGGCTGCTGCCCTCTCCCTGGTAGGGAGAGGGATAGGGTGAGGGTCGAAATGTCGGGGATAGAGTAAATGCCATTGCAATTCGCTCTAAGGAGTTTTGACGAACCAAATCGGCGATCAGGACGCCGCGGAAAATCACAAGGACAAGTAGGGGCACAGCGCGCTGTGCCCCTACGGCTTTGCCACACCGGGGGCAAGTGATAAGGTTGGGTGTCAGAGAAGCCGTTGAATGCGTACCGCAAAGGAGGATGTCGCTATGGCTCGTTTAGGAATCGTGACCTCGAATATGGCCGGGCTCTCATTTGCTGAACTGCAGCAGCTAGCTCGGGAAGCCGAATCGGCTGGGATCGAGGCGATTTTTTCGCCAGAGTTCATGAATGACGCGCTCTCGAACTGCCATCTGATGGCACAAGCAACCTCCAAGATTAAGGTTGGCACCTGGATCGCCAATATCTACTTGCGCCATCCGGCGCTATGCGCCCAGACCGCCGTCGCGATCGACGACACCTCCAAGGGGCGTCTGATTTTGGGTCTGGGGGTCAGCCACCGTCCGCTGGTCGAAGGGGTCTATAAAGGAAAGATGGACCGGCCCCGCGAATTCATGCGGGAGTATATTACGACCGTACGTGACATTACCACCGGCAAAGAGATATCCGGAGTGCCGATGCAACCGCGGGCAGCCACCTATAAGGTACCGCTCTACGTTGGGGCCTTGGCCCTGGGGACCGTCGAGCTCTGTGGCGAACTGGCAGATGGGGTCATGCTCTATCTCTGTCCGAAGAATCGCATGTCCAGAGTCATGGCCGCCTTAGAAAAAGGCGCGGCCAAGGCGGGGCGTTCGGTGACCAGCGTAGATATCACGACCGGTTTGCCTACCTGCATCAGTGACGATTTGAACGCAGCCAAGACCACGGCCGGGAACAATTTAGCCTTTTACGGTACCCTGCCATTCTATAACAAACTGTTCCAGAGCAGCGGCTTTGTCCAAGAAACTGAGGTGCTCGCCAGGGGCAACGCCCAATGGGTGTCTGACCGAATGGCTGAGGAACTCTCGTTGATTGGTCCGCCGTCTCGCTGCCGCGAACAACTTGCGGCCTTCCGCGAAGCCGGCATCCAACTTCCCATTATCGTGCCGGTGCCGATCCCCGGCCAGCAGACCTATGCCCAAGCCGTGCGCAAAGCGATTGAGACGTTTGCATAATCAAAGACAAGTCAAAA
>CAZAYE010000099.1:0-6021 GCA_964489255.1 uncultured Enterobacteriaceae bacterium | reverse complement strand
CCCAAGCCGTGCGCAAAGCGATTGAGACGTTTGCATAATCAAAGACAAGTCAAAAGCAAGTCAAAGACAGGTCTCACACAAGTCCCAAACTAGTCTCAGACAAGTCTCAGACAAGTCGGCACTCGGGTTATTGCTGATTTGTTGGGGGTCTGTCGGAGACTCGCTTTAGACTTGCAGAGACTTGTTCTAGACTTGCCTGAGACTTGTATTGACTCTTTTCCGGTATTTCCCACCGCTCACCGATCGCCAGCACTTGGATCGGATCGAACTTTCCGCCGGCGGCCTCGACGACGCGCCGCAACTCGCGCGGCGGCTCATCGATCGGTTCATCCGTGAGAGCGAACGTTCCCCAGTGGCAGGGCAGCAGCCAGCGCGCGCCCAGGTCGAGGAACGCCTGATACGCCTCGGCTGGGTTCATGTGTGAATAGCGCATAATCCAGCGCGGTTCATAGGCGCCGATAGGTAATATCGCGACATCGATCGGTCCAAACCGTTGGCCAATCTCGACAAAGCCGTGGAAATAGCCGCTGTCGCCAGCAAAGAAATAGGTGCGCTCGTCGGAGGCGATGATCCAGCCACACCAGAGGGTCGAATCTCGTTTGTGCTCGATGCGCTGCGACCAATGTTGCACCGGGACGCAGGTGACGTGCCAACGTCCGTGACGGGCACTCTGCCACCAGTCCAGTTCGGTCACCGTGTGTCGCCCTCTCTTGCGGAACCACTCTCCTAACCCCATGGGCACAAACCAGGTCACCGAAGACGGCAGGGTGTCAACCGTGGCAGCGTCAAGGTGATCGTAGTGATTGTGCGAGACGACGGCGAAGGCCGAACCCGGAACGGATGAGATTGGTACGCCTGGCGGGCGGTAGCGTTTGGGCAGCAGCGCGCGGCTGCTGAAGTGAGGGTCGGTGAGGAAAATGTCCTCTTCATCGTGGACCGCAAAGGTCGAGTGTCCAACCCAAGTGAGTGAGGCCGAATGTTCAGGTTCAGCGAAAGAGGCGCCGTCGTTTTTTACCCACGGGACGTCCGGCGGGTTTCGCCACTCGCCAGTGTACGCGTTGCGCGAGACCATCCAGCGTAACAGGTCAGTGAAACGCTTATTCCACGGCTGCCAGGGATTAACCCAGGCCCCAGGTCGGCCATGCGGGGCATAGAGCAAAGCCGGATTATTAGTGGATAAGACCGACATGCGATCGGGGAGGAACAGTGCAAGTAGTAATCATCAGACAACAAGTGACGAACAGAAGAGCGCGAATAAATATCAACATGGGGGATAGGAGTCAGGGGCTAGGGGTTGGTAGAGCCAAAGGAAGAAGAACTAATCCCTAACCCCCAATCCCTAACCCCCCTCTAGGTTTTGTACAACTCCGCTACAAACTCACCGTAGCCATTGTACAACAACGTCGGCCGCTGGTCGCTGGTGCCAATCAGGCGCTCACTTTCTTGGGACCAGCGAGGATGTGGCACTGCCGGGTTGACGTTCGCCCAGAAGTCATATTCGCGCGGCACCAGCGTAGACCAGAAAGTTGGCGGTTGCTGGTCAGTGAATTCGACGCGCACGATCGACTTGATACTCTTATAGCCGTACTTCCAGGGCACGACTAAGCGAAGCGGAGCGCCGTGTTGTTTGGTCAGTTCATGTCCGTAAATGCCAGTCACAAACAGTGCCAGTTCATTGGTCGCCTCGGCCATCGTCAAGCCCTCGAAGTACGGCCAGGGATAGATGTCGTCGTTCATCCCCACGGCTTGTTCAGGATTGGTGAAGGTGACCATGCGCATGTACTTGGCCGCTGATAAAGGCTCGACCAGGTGAATGAACGCTTTGATCGGAAAGCCGGTCCACGGTACTGCCATGGACCAGGCTTCGACGCAACGATGGCGATAGAGCCGTTCTTCCAGGGGCATACGGCGGACGAGATCGTCGATGGCAAACGTCTGAGGCTTTTTCACCAATCCCTGAACCTCGATGGTCCAGGGACGGGTTTGAAAAGAATCGACCAAACGGCAAACCTGCTGCTTATAGGGACTAAACTCATAGAAGTTGTTGTAGCGTGCGGCGACGGCCTCGTCGGTCAGAGATCGATCAAGCGTAAACCGTTCGTTCCGCTTAGCTGGATACAGGTTAGCGGTCGCGCTCGGTGTCGGCAGGCCAATCGGTGGAGGTGGCGCTTCTGTAGCCGACTGGCTTTGCGCCCTCTGATCACAGCCAACCAGCGCGCCGAGCGTGCTTAAGCCGGTGATCCCCAGAGCTTGCAGGAACTTCCGACGATTAAGATAGACGTCTTCAGGTGTTGCAAGGCGTTCAGGAATTTCCCACCCGCGCGGTAGACGAATGAGCATAATGATCCTCTTTCTAACGGTTTACTAACGTACGACGAACCCATGCCCGAAGAGAAATCCATCCTGCGAGAAATGTCCATGCGGAAAAAACAGACCAATGCGTCGGCTACGTGTCCCTGGAAAGAAGTGGGAATGTGGGGCGAAGCGGCCACGACCAAAACCATAGCCATAACCAAAACTATAGCCATAACCGAAGCCATAAGGAGAGTATGGCAGGTAAGGGCCGATGAAACCGTAGAAGGGTGGGGCGTAAGAGTCAGGAGCAACATAGCGAATAATCGTTTGAGCCGGTTGCTGGATGACGATGCGTATGGGTGGTGCTGACGGTGCCGCCGCCAGCAGAGAGCGAGCGAGTTCTCCCGCCAGGGCGACTTGCCGCTCGGACAGCTGCAACCCACGTTCGAGCCCGCGTTCATACAGGCTTATTGTTCCTGACTCTGGGCTTGGGGTGATGACAGCCTCAGCGCCTTCTGGTGCGCTTTTGCCAACCAGCTTTGAGGTGAACTCAGTTGCGGTTGCGCGCTGAGATTCTGGAATGGCAGCGAGATCGTTACTCAGGTGAAGGGCTCCGCTTTCGCCTTTCCAGACATACACTGTCGCGTGCACGTGAGGGGACAAGCACAAAAACAACAGTCCAGTAAACACTGCAATCGGCAACCTAGAGAGCTTCCATCCACTCATACGCCGTATCTCCTGGGCTCATGGTAAGCAAAAGCTGAGCGGAGTCAATCTGCCAGACCTGATAGCTGCCCCAAAAGCCTGGGCTGGAGGCGTGAGGCGCACGTTGCCAAATAAGAGCCTGTTCCGTTCGTACCGCCCGACGCGGAGCGTTTGAGCAAAAACCAAAACATCCCTCGTCCGTTTGTGATCAAGCCACCACTGGAGACGAGGATTGGCTATCTGCCCGGGGAATCGCTCGTGTTTGACTTGATCGTGGTTGGCGAAGCCATTGACTACCTGCCGTATTTTATTGTCGCGTTTCGCGAACTCAGCGAAGGAGGATTGGAGCTGAATCGCGCTCGCTGTACGCTTTCTTCCATCACGGCGCTCGACTCAGACGGCGGGGTGTCTGCGGTATACGAGGGCAGGGAAGGAATTGTCCGCCCGCCGCAAGCGAACCTTACCTGGAAGACGCTGATTCCCAGGTCCGTTGCTTTTAGTAGTCTCCGTGAGCTTACCGTTCATTTCCTGACCCCCACGACCTTAAAGGCGAAGGTGAGGTCGTGGCGGTGCCGCAGTTTCCGGCGTTCGTCAAGCGGCTGCGCGACCGGGTCAATGCCCTGGCCTACTTTTACTGTGGTGAGGCGCTTGATTTGGATTTTCGAGAGTTGGGCGAGCGAGCAGAAAAGGTCAAAGAGGTGGCAGTCAAGAGCCGCTGGATCGACCGCAGCCGCCGCACCCGCAGAGGAGAGCAACAGAACCTCAGCGGCTTCATTGGCGAAGTGACGTACCGCGGGGACCTAGCGCCTTTTCTGCCGCTCTTGTTGTTAGGGGAGTATATCCATGTGGGCAAGAACGCCGCGTTTGGCAATGGGTGGTATCGGCTGGAGCGGCCAGACCGGAGTTAATAGAAGTTCGTCTTCAAATATACGGTATGAAGACAAACATGAAGAAGGGTGCCGTGCCATCCTCCAGCCGGCTAGAGAGGGGTGCGTTCGAATTCGCCAGCCGGGCCAAACAGCCGCCAATCGGGGATTGCCCAAACCTTAGGGACCAGCGGTTCGATTTCGCGTCCCCGGGTCACTACCAGCGCAAGACGCTGAGCAGTGGGTTGAAGGCCCGGCAGGCGGATGACCTCAAGCACCTCGCGCAGTGGCCGGGCAGTGCGCGGGTCAACCCGTTTGCTCACTTTGGCCTCAAGCGCCAAGAAACGCTGAGCTGCATGTACGACAAAATCGACCTCTCGTCCTCCATGCGTACGGTAGAAGTGAAGCTGTGGCGGGTCAGATTGCCAGGACAACCAACGCAGCAGTTCGTCAAGGACAAAGGTCTCAAAGAGGTGTCCATCATCAAGACTCAGTCGCTCCGAAAGGAGACGGGCAAGGCCGGGATCAGTCCAGTAGAGTTTAGGGCTTTTGACCAGGCGGGTAGAAACCGAGGCCATCAGTGGCCGCAGCAGGAATACTTGATAAGAGATCTCCAGGAAGCGCGTGTACCGCTTGACCGTATTCACAGTCACGCTCAGGTCCCGCGCAACCTCAGAATACGACAACAGTTGCGCGGTGCGCGCCGCCAACAGGTTTTGCGCCAGGGCGAATTGATCCAGGTCGGCGACCTGTCCCAGATCCGCCAAATCCCGTTCCAGGTAAGTCCTGCGGAAATCGCGCAGCCATACCGAACGCTCTTCAGCTGGAAGCGGTTCAAGACCAGGGTAGCCGCCCCAGCGCAACTGCTCGTCAGTTCGTTCTCGCCACTGCCGTGCAACTTCTACCGGCGGCGGTTCCTCGGCCATGCGTTGCAGTGCTTCTTCTCCCTCCTGCCAGATACGGTCCAGACCAGAGGCAGGAACAACTGGCCCCCCGACCCGTTCCCCTAACGCCAGAGGCCAAAGTTCCAGGAGTGTGGCGCGTCCGGCCAGCGTTTCTCGGATCTGACGCAGCAGCAGAATTTGCGAAGACCCAAGCAAGAGAAAGCGATGTCCCTGCTTCCGGTCTACCAACAGCTTTACGCTATCGAGCAAGCCAGGCTGTTTCTGGATCTCATCGAGAATGACCAGGCGCGAACCATGATCCAGCCGACGGACAGGGTCAGCCGCCAGCCGCAATCGTTCATCCGGGTCATCGAGGGAGAAATAAATAGGGGAAAGCTCCTCCGTGGTGGGAAGCAGGTCTCGCACCAGCGTCGTTTTCCCCGTCTGGCGTGCTCCGGTAAGAACCGTCACGGGCCAGCGCGCTAACCGCAGGCGGAGCAAAGGCAACAACGCACGCGGATGAAGTCTCATGCGAGAAAATTATCATTAATGTTGCAAAATTTCCAGGAAAATTTGCAATGATACGAAAAATTTTCTAGAAAATGTCGGTCAGAAGAACATGGCCCCACAGTTCTCATTCCTCGTTTGCAGCATGCAGACTCATTCCGGAGAGATTTCAGACAAGCAAACGCCGCTGAGCGGACGGACTTGCAAGGGACGCTGGCAAAAGTCGCCGGGCTGTTGGAGGCCTGTAAGGGCGACACGGCTCGTCTCAAGCAGGATGGCGGGTTTTGGAGGGCTGCCTGTGAGAAGGCGTCTCATCGGTGGATAGCCAAATGGAAGGAAGAACGTGGCCATGGGTGGCTCTAGGTGAAGGAGCGAGCGCAGCCGTTATTTTCCCTCTCCCTTGACGGGAGAATGAAGCAAAAAAGGCAGACGATTCGTCGATTCCTCTAACTGGAGATGGTATTGAACTAAGAATCATTGAGAATTTTGCCGACGCCGACTTGTATGGATTCCTTGTTTCTGCCCCAAACACGTCGGCACGAAGAACCTCGATACTTGGTTTTTCTTTCTTCCTGCCGGCAGAAGAACTTGTCGAGGAAATAGAAGTAAAAAGCGTTATTCACAATCGCGTGTCCACCGATGCCTCTGGACAAGTCAATCCGGCAGCGATGATGCCGTTTAAAAGAGAATATTCATCAGCACCCTATGGATTCTGTCTCTTATACACATCTTGACGCTGCCGACGATCTTACGCGTGTAGATCT
>CAZAYE010000098.1:7585-8851 GCA_964489255.1 uncultured Enterobacteriaceae bacterium | reverse complement strand
CCGAAGTCATCCCAGGATTTTCTGATGCCGAAGCAAAGACAGTCTGGCTTGAAGATCCAATTTATCAGGGCGCACGGAAAAATGTCGAAGGTTTGATGGCATCCCAGGACTGGGGGGAGGTGGTCATTGGTGCGAACCTCGTCCTGGAACCCCTCCTGGGTGTGTTCGCGCGCACCCATTTCTTCTCCCGTTTCGCTCCCCGCAACGGAGATGCGGTAACGCCAGCGATCCTGGCGACTGCCGAGAACGACTGGCAACGAAACTTGAAGTGGACCAAGGAATTCGTCAGCATCCTGCTGCGTGACCCTGAGCATGAGGCTGGCAACAAAAAAGTGATTGAAGGGTGGTTAGCGCAGTGGTTGCCTTACACGCGGGAAGCCATGCAGGGATTTGCCCCTGCGTTTGACATCCCTACCGCCAAACCTCATACTTCCGCCCAAGCGCGGGATCGGGTTGAGGGACAATACGCAGCTTTACTGAAGGAATTGGATATAGGGGTTTCCTTGTAGGGGAAGCGAGAGTTCGGAGCCGCGCGCCAGCAAGCGGCGCGTTCTCCGCCCCCTCACGGTCGCGGCTCGGATGTTCTCTCCTGGTGATACAGGAGAAGGAGAAAAAGGCATTCACATGACCGAAGAGAAAAAAATCGAAGCGCGCAACACCGTGGGAATGGTCCTCATGGGCAGTGAAGAAGCGGCTGTCGCAGTCGAAATGCTCCAAGAGGAACGCCCTGACCTTCGTATCACCAAAACCAACTGTTACTACATGATCGAAGGCGAAGGAAAGATCGAGATCGACGTGAACGAGGTCGGTGAGCGCCTAGGCCGTGCGCTTGATGTTCCGTCATTCCTGGTGATCATGAGCAGCTACTATGGCCGAGCGCAGGTGGATGAGCATAAGTTCGGGGTCTATGCGGAGATGCTCCAGCTCGAAGAAAAAAGTTGTCAGTAGTCAGTTGTCAGAAAGTTGAAAAGTTGCCAGTTGCCAGTAACCAGTAAGAAGAAGGCCTTCTTTGTTCCGAAGCTGACAACTGAGAACTGACTACTGACAACTTGCCTGACGAAGGAGGAAAAGCCATGGCACGCAACTTGATTAAAGCCCATGACAAGGTCAAAGGGTTGGAGTGGACGCCGACGTATTTCGAGCCTGGGGTCAAATATCAGACTCGGTTTCACATTCCCAAAAAGGCCAAGGACCCGTTCCGCCACTTGATCCGTGACTACGTAGCGATGGAGACGGAGAAAGATAACCGTCAGTACGGGTTTCTCG
>CAZAYE010000098.1:3623-7575 GCA_964489255.1 uncultured Enterobacteriaceae bacterium | reverse complement strand
GATAATCCTAATCAGGTGACCCAGCGTTTTGCCGAGGCCATGAAGCCGGCGATGGCTGTCCTGCCCTTTGCCGAATATGCCGCAGGCAAGTGCCAAGGGATGCTTATTAGCGCCGTAGACAATGAAGAGTTGCGCAACGGCTATCTCGCGCAGATGCTCGATGAGGTTCGCCACACCCAGCAGGAAATGTACCTGGGCCGGTACTACATGAAGCACTACGTTGACCCAGCAGGCTTCGACCTCAGCCAGCAGGGGTTCGGGAGCCACTTTCTCGCCTCAGCCGGCCGCGCCTTTTTTGAAACGTTTGTTGCGGGCGACCCCATTGAATGCTCCATCAGCTTACAGGTGGTGGGCGAAACTGCCTTCACCAATCCGCTGTTTGTCGCCTTCCCCAATACCGCCGCGGCGAATGGCGATCATGCGACTCCCTCCGTCTTTCTCAGTATTCAGTCGGATGAAGCCCGGCATATGGCGAACGGCTATGCGACCCTGGTAACCGTGTTGTCCGACGATCGGAACTTACCTTATATCCAGGAAGCGCTGGATAAGTACTTCTGGCGCAGCCACATCTTCATCGATGCGTTTTTGGGAACCCTCACCGACTATTTCAGTGTCAACCGTATTGGCGCCTATAAGGACATGTGGCAGCAATGGATCATGGACGACTGGGTGGGCAGTTATATCGCCCGGCTGGAGAAATTTGGCCTCAAACCTCCACGCTGGCTACCGCAGGCGCAGGCGAACATTTCCTGGATTAACCATTCTGCTGCTATGGCAGCATTCGCCCTCTGGCCCATCGCGTTTTGGCGCTACGACGTAATGACCGAGCAAGACTGTGCCTGGTTTGAGGAACATTATCCTGGCTGGTACACCTCCTACGGCAAGTTCTGGGAAGCCTATCGGATAATGGCCGACCCTAAGCAGGGGCAGATTCCAGCACAGCTCTTCCCTACCCTGCCGCCCCTCTGCCAGGTCTGCCTGATGCCATGTGTATTCCCGCGACCCGACATCAGTGTGGCCCGGATTGTAGAGAAAGAAGGCAAAAAACGGGCGTTCTGCTCGGCAGCGTGCGAGTGGATGTTCGATCTCGAACCCAAACGGTATCTCGGTTACCAAAACTGGTATGAGAAGTTCGATGGCTGGGATCTAGCCGATGTGGTGATGGAATTGGGGTATGTCCGTCCGGATGGGAAAACCTTGATCGCTCAGCCGCATCTCAGTCCTAACAACCTCTGGGCTATCGACGACATCCGCCGGCTCAAGTTTGAGATCAAGAACCCACTGCGGCAGTAAACGAAACGGAGAAACGGGGAAACGGAGAAACGGAGACTTCCTTCCTCTCCTTTCTCCCGCTCCCCGATTCTCCCCCTCTCCGTTTCAGCAAACTGAAACCACTGAATTTCGCTCTAGCGTTTCATGCCCTCCACCATCACCCTCCTTCCCTTCGCAAAGCAGTTCACCTGCAACGATGATGAAACCATCCTGCAGGCTGCTATCCGCCAGGGGTTCAACCTGCGCTACGGCTGCAAACATGGCGGCTGCGGGATGTGCAAAGCGTTAGTGGTCGAGGGGGAGGTTGATCACTCAGGTGCGTCAAGCTTTGCCCTCATGGATTTCGAGCGACAACAAGGCTTCTCGCTGTTATGCTCGGCTTATGCAGAAAGTGACGTCACAATTGAGTTATGGGACTATGAGGAAGCCGACCTGTACTCTAGCGTAGCGGTGCAGCAATTCGCAGCCGAAGTCGAGACCGTCGCCCATCTCACTCACGATATCCGTCGTATTCTGCTGCGGTTGATTGAACCAGCCTCCATCGCGTTCAAAGCCGGGCAGTACATCGATCTGCTGGTTCCCGGCACCAACGAGTGGCGGTCGTACTCCATGGCCAATCCACCCAGCCGTGGTGGCGAGGTTGAGATCATGGTCAAACTGATGCCCGGCGGGCTCTTCTCTTCCTACGTCGAGCAACAGCTCAAACCAGGAGAGCGGCTGACCCTGCAAGGGCCGTACGGCAACTTTTTTCTCCGCGATACCGGCCGAGACGCCTTGTTCATTGCCGGCGGATCAGGAATGGCGCCGATTCTTTCGGTGCTGCGAGATATGGTGGAGCAGCAGGGCTCACGGTCAGTGACGTATTTCTATGGCGCGCGTACCCGCCGCGACCTGTTTCACCTCGATGAACTCCACGGGTTCGAGCAGCAGCTCTCTCATTTCCGCTTTGTTCCTGCCTTGTCCGAACCCCTCCAGAAGGATACGTGGGAAGGAGAAACAGGACTGATCACGGAAGTGGTGAAGCGCTTGATCCCCAACGGCGCCGGGAAAGAAGCGTACATGTGTGGACCAACGGCGATGATTGATGCCGCCATTGTGACGTTAACTCGCCTGGGTCTGAAAGAGTCAGACCTCTTCTACGATAAGTTCGTGACCAAAGCTGACACTGCCTCTTGAGACAGATAGGGCGAGGGCAACCGTGTCCCTACAAAAAAATTACTCCAAGGGGCCTATCAATTTTTCTGCTAATTCAGTCAGAGATGTTTGAAATCGTTCAGGGTTTTCCGTTCGAGCTGAGCCTGTCGAAGCACGAACACAGCTTGGCGCGCACCGTGCTTCCGATAAACACCCATTACCCCCAAAACAGTATTTCTTAGCGGAGCAGACTCCGCAGTGACTCAGCCTGGGAACTTGACTTTATGAAATATGACTGTACAGTCAGTCATATGACTAAAAATTCAGCCATAAAAAAAGAGGATCTACTCCGTGAGTTTCGCGTTCGGGAGATTCTCGAGGCGGCTTGCCGAGTAGTTGCCCAGTACGGCTTCCAGGGCGCAACGATCGACCGCGTGGCGGAAGAGGCAAAAATTGCTAAGGGCACGGTATATCTCTACTTTCACAACAAAGACGAGATGCTGAAGGCAGCGGTCGAACAGGGAATCGAAAACTTCACCACTCAACTTCGGGCCGAGGTGGCCAAGGTCAGAGCCCCGCTTGAAAAGCTCTGCCGCTTGGTAGAAGCCAGCCTCAAGCTGAGCGATGCCCACCGCGACTTCTTCAAAACTCTCTTACTCGAACGTAACTTCCTGGCAGCTTCGCCGAACCATCCCGAAGCCGCGCTGATGCTTGACCTTCATCTGGCTCACATCCGTTTCATCGAGGAGACTATCCAGGAAGGTGTCGGTGCTGGTGTGTTCCGCCCCCACAACACCGAGGCTGCTGCGTTCGCTCTCAACGAAGCAATCCGCGGCTGTTTCCAGCAACGTGCTCTGGGCCTCACCGCCCGTCCGGTTGCTGAAGACGCTGATATTTTGCTGGACATCTTTTTCCATGGCGTCCTGAATTACCCAAACCGCAATGTCACTCGTATCAGTCACAACACTCAAGAGGAGCAGGTATCGTGAATAAGCGACCGACCCTTTCACCAACAGGTTGCGCAACGACGCCGCGTTCACCCTTCGACAAGCCCGTCCTGAGCGTAGTCGAAGCCTGTCCTAAGCAAAGCCGAAGGGGGCTCAGGGTGAACGGGACGGATCTTTCAGCTGGAGGGATTTTTCCGTTCGTGCTGAGCTTGTCGAAGCACGGGAACATATTGATCAGCAGTTTGCTACTATTTTTCGCTTTTGCCGGTCTACTTGTAGTCGCAGGCTGTGACTCCGCCCATTCTGAAGCAGCCAAAACTGCCGAACAAAAAGCGCCCGTAGCTCCGCCGGCGCTCACTGTTCAGGTTGCCAAACCAGTATGGCGTGAAGTACAACGGACTGCCCAAGGCCAGGGCGCGCTGTTTGCCAAGGAAAGCGTGATTCTGTCAAACAAAATGGCCGGGTACGTCAACAAGGTATACGTTGACTTCGGTGACAAGGTGAAGGCTGGGCAAGTATTGGCCGAGATGGAACGTGAGGAATTAGAGTTACAAGTTGATGCAGCCGACAGTGCAGTCAAACAAGCCCAGGCCACCTAC
>CAZAYE010000098.1:0-3613 GCA_964489255.1 uncultured Enterobacteriaceae bacterium | reverse complement strand
CATTCGTGCCCAGGGCGAATATGAGCGCGCCCAACAACTCTTTGCCGAACAAATTGTGCCGCCGCAGCGGCGTGATGCGGCTGAGGCGGAGTACAAAGTCGCTGAAGCCGGCGTGCGCTCTGCCGAGAAAGCACTGGCGCTGGTTCAAAAACGCCTGAAGGATACGCATGTCATCTCGCCAGTGGAGGGGTTCGTACAACAACGCTTTGTGAATCCCGGCGAGTATCTGGCCGCGGCTTCGAAGCTGCTCGAAGTGGTCGTCGTCAATCCGCTCAAGCTGCGCACTCCGGTTCCCGAACGCTACGCGCGACTGGCACGGATTGGGTTACCTCTACGGATCGAGGTTGATGCATTACCTGGTGAGAGCTTCAACGGCACTCTGACCCGTATCGCGGCTGGCCTCGACCATAATACCCGTAGCCTTCTGGTCGAGGCGGAAATTCCTAACCCGGAGGGCAAACTCCGCCCTGGCTATTTTGCCCATGTCACTGGAGTCATGGGTGAAGAAATCGCCTTGTTTATCCCACGCTCCGGGCTCTACCGCTTTGCCGGAGTCGATCGAGTCTTCGTGGTCAAAGACAACACCGTCTCCTCTCGCGAGGTCAAATCCGGGGTGGAACAGGAAAACCTGGTCGAAATCGCCGAGGGACTCCAGGAAAACGAGAGTGTGGCAGTGTCGAGTCTTGAGCGCTTAGCCGATGGGATGACTGTGCAGATTCAGGTTGCGGAGGCCCGATGATTCTTGCTGATGTTTGCGTTCGCCGTCCAGTCTTCGCCACCATGCTGATTGGCAGCCTGGTGGTGGCAGGCTGGTTTTCTTACAAAAGCTTGACCCTAGATCTCTTCCCCAAGGTCGATATGCCGGTGGTGACGGTGACAACCACTCTTCCCGGTGCTGGTCCGGAAGAAATGGAAGCGCAGGTCACCAAGCCCATCGAAGAAGTGATCAACACCGTCAGCGGCATCGATGAACTGCGTTCGGTCACCCGCGAAGGGCTCTCGCAGATCGTCGTCCAGTTCCATTTGGAGAAAGACCTGGCAGTTGCGGCCGAGGAGGTGCGCGACAAGGTCGCGTCGGTTCTGGCCAAGTTGCCTGAGGACACCGACCCGCCAATCGTCGAGAAGTTCGATGTTGATGCCTCACCGATTCTGACGCTCACCGTGTCGGGTTTTCAGAGTCTGAAGGAGTTAACTGAGATCGCTGAGAAAAAGGTGAAAGAACCGCTCGAATCGATCTCGGGGGTAGGGGCGATCTCGATCATTGGCGGACGCAAGCGAGAGATTCAGGTTTTGATCGATCCCGAACGCCTCAAGGCGTATAGTCTGTCGATGAAGACGGTGGCTGACGCGCTGGCCAGGCAGAACGTCGAGTTCCCCGGCGGTCGGATGACGCAGGAGAGCGGAGAAACCGTGCTGCGCACGCTTGGACGGGTGCAGTCGGTACGCGAGTTCGAGAGTATTGTGGTCGCCACTCAGAAAGGCACCCCTATTACCATTGCCGATATCGGCCGAGTCGAAGACGGGGTGATCGAGCCACGCACCCTGTCCCGCTTCGATAGCAAGAACGCTGTCTCGCTCATTATCCGCAAGCAGTCGGGCACTAACACGGTCTCCACTGTGGATGCCGTACGCAAACGTCTGGCCGAGGTGCGGCAACTCTTGCCCTCTGGAGTAGACGTCCAGGTCACTCGCGACCAGTCAAGCTTTATTCGCGAGTCGGTGCACGAGGTACAGAAGCACCTCTGGTTAGGGGCTTTGTTTGCCAGTATCATCGTCTTCTTCTTTCTCGGCAACCTCCGCTCGACCTTAATCGCCGCGGTATCGATTCCGGTATCGATCATCGCTACCTATACTCTGCTGGCTGCGGCCGGGTACTCGCTCAACCGCGTCACCCTCCTGGGGCTCACGCTGGCAGTCGGTATCGTTATTGATGATGCCATTGTGGTGCTGGAGAACATTTACCGCTACATCGAAGAGAAAGGCGTGAGCGCTTTCGAGGCAGCGCGTGCGGCCACGGCTGAAGTGGGGCTGGCGGTCAGTGCGACGACGTTGTCTCTGGTGGTGATCTTTGTGCCGGTGGGGTTTCTCAAGGGCACAATCGGCCGTTGGCTCAGCAGCTTCGGCTTTACCATGGCGTTCTCGATCATGGTCTCGCTGTTGGTGGCGTTCACGCTCACGCCCATGCTGTGCTCGCGGTTTCTGCCCACACGGCTCGCGGCCCACGCGCACTCGTCCCGCGAGTCGCGCTTCTACGGGCTCATCGACCGCGTGTACACCCGTATGCTGGAGTGGTCGATGCGCCACCGGTGGGCAATTGTCTGTCTGACGATCGGCGTATTCGTCTCGACGCCCTGGATCGGCAAACACGTGCGCTCCACCATGATGGCCAACGACGACCGCGGCGAGTTCGAGATCAACATCAAAACTCCGCCTGGTTATTCGCTGGCGCAGACTGACACAGTCACCAGAGAGATCGAGGCTGAGATCCGTCCGCTGCCGGGCGTCGCTCACTTGCTCACCCTGGTCGGCACCACAGTCGGTGAGAGCGTCACGCGGGCCTCGATCGTCGTGAAACTAGAGGAATACCAACACCGTACTGTCACCCAGCAACAAATCATGGCCATGGCGCGCGAGAAGGTCAAAGCCTTCACCCATCTGCGGGTGAGCGTGGACAACATCCTGCCTATAAGTGGAGGTGGCGTGCAAAACGTAGACATTGCTTACAACTTGCGCGGTCCGGACCTGTCCGTCCTTCAGATCTATGCGGACAAGCTGAAAGCACGGGTGCGGCAGATCCCCGGCATTGTCGATGTGGATTCCACCTTTGAAGGAGGCAACCCTGAACTCCAGGTTCATCTCGACCGGCGTAAGTCCTCTGATTTGGGCATCGAGGCCGTCGATATCGCCTCGACGCTGCGCATCATGGTGGCCGGCGAAAAGATTACGACCTACCGCGAGGGCGATGAATTGTATGACGTACGCCTGCGCTTAACGCCCGAGAGCCGCAACCGGCCCGAAGTCGTTCAGCAAGTGACCGTCCCTTCGGAAACGGTGGGACAGGTCCGGCTCGATAACGTCGTCAATCTGGTCAATGGCACTGGGCCGGTGCAGATCGACCGCCAGGACCGTCAACGTCAGATCACCATGATTGGCAACCTGGCTAAGGGTAAGGCGTTAGGCGATGCCCTGACCGAGATTGACGCGGCAGTCAAGGAAATCGGTCTGCCACCAGGCTATACGACTGGCGTCACCGGCATGGGCAAGATGTTTGCCGAGATGATGGACAGCTTCAAGCTCGCTTTCTTGTTGTCGATTATCGGCATGTACATGGTGTTGGCAGCGCAGTTCGAGAGCTTCCTGCATCCCATTACCATTATGCTCTCCCTGCCGTTGTCGGTGCCGTTTGCGCTGCTCTCGCTGTGGATTGCGGATCAGAACCTGGCAATCTTTAGCATCCTCGGAGTGATGCTGCTCTTTGGCATCGTCAAGAAAAACTCGATTCTGCAGATCGACCACACGATCAACCTGCGCGCCCAGGGGATGCCGCGTGATGAGGCAATTATCACGGCCAATCGCGAGCGGTTGCGGCCGATTCTGATGACAACTTTGGCTC
>CAZAYE010000097.1:3906-8857 GCA_964489255.1 uncultured Enterobacteriaceae bacterium | reverse complement strand
ACCCATCTTCCCGACATCACAGTAGCGGTGCCAATCTTCGCCGACGGACGGGCAGTTGCCCTCTCGTGCACGATGTGTCACCACCAGGACGTGGGTGGGCGGACGCCAGGCAGTGTCCCCACCGATGCGACAGAACTCTATCAAGAAGGAGTCATCATCCCGCCTACGCAGCTCTTTCGGGCCGGCGTTTTGGATGAGAACCTCCTTGCGCTCTTGCGCAGGAACGTACGGATCCCTGAAGTATTTACCGGCGACCTGATGGCGCAGGTTGCCGCCGGCCGGCTTGGTGGTATACGGCTCGGCGAACTCTTCGCCCGGCACGGGACCGAGGTGGTACTCGGTTACGTTGACGAACTCCTCACTCGGGCCGAGACTCTCACGCGCCAGCAGATCAAAGCGATCCCTGACGGGACTTACACCTTCGAAGACTCTCTGGACAACGACGGGATTGACCTCGACCGGCCGGTTAAGATTGCCGTTGCCGTAACGGTGCGGGGTTCGACGATGACCTTCGACTTCACTGGCACGAGCCCGCAGGTCAGAGGTCCCTTCAACTCCGTCCCAGCCTCCACCATGTCGGCGGTCTACTACGCAGTGCGGGCTATCTCAGACCCGACGGTCCCTAATAACGGCGGCTGCTTCCGCGCCATTGCAGCGATCCTGCCGCCCGGCAGTTTGGTGAATCCCCGGCCACCAGCGCCGGTGAGTTGTCGGACAGCAACGATCAAGCGAATCGCAGACACGATCCTAGGTGCCTTGGTGAAGGCTCTGCCAGACCGCATGCCGGCGGCGAACTCTGGCACGCTGCTGGTGATGGCCTTTGGCGGCACGGATCCTGAGACAGGTCGGCCCTTCGTGGCGAGTGAACTCGCAGCGGGCGGTATGGGTGCCCGTCCACGGAAAGATGGGATCGATTGCATCGAAACCGATGTCTCGAACTGTATGAATATTCCGGTCGAAGCTCTGGAGATGAACTTTCCGTTACGGATCCGCCGTAGCGGGCTGTGGGCAGACTCGGCCGGCGCCGGCAAGTTTCGCGGTGGGCTTGGACTCGAAAAAGTCTTCGAGGCAACCACAACGGAGGTCACCATCTCGCACAGGGGTGAGCGTTTCAGCACCGCACCGTGGGGCTTGCTCGGTGGCCGGCCTGCTCGCAGTGGACGTGCGTTCGTCATGCGGAAAGACGGAAGCCGGGAAGAGGTACCATCCAAGAAAATGTTGACACTTCACCCGGGGGATCAACTTTGGGAATATGTTGCGGGAGGTGCAGGGTACGGAGACCCATTAGAGCGGGATCCAGAGTTGGTTCTTGCCGACGTGCTGGATCGGAAAGTCTCGCCTGAGATGGCAAAGGCAGGTTACGGGGTAGTTCTGCTGCCAGGTGGAACGGCTGTGGACTACGACGCGACAAAAACCTGCCGTGACACCCTCCGTTGCACCCGCGGGCCAATTACCTGGATCTTTGATCGGGGCGGCGACCAAGGGCGAAAGACGTAACTACGGTCAGCTCTCAGCTAAGCTTGATGGGTTCCGGCCTCTAATGTTCGTGTGCTAAGATTTAGCCAAGAGGTTCTCTTATGAGCGTCACAGGCCATGCAACCATCGAAACCTTGTACTCCGTGCCTGAGAATGGCAAAGCTGAAATCGTCAACGGGGAATTAGTGCTCATGCCTCCAACTGGCTTCTTGCCCGGCCGCGCTGCCGGCGAAATCTACGCGAGCCTGCGTGAATACGAGCGTCGCACCCGGTCAGGTTTCGCGTTCGCGGACAACGTCGGCTTCAAGGTCAACCTCCCGAATCGCGCATCGTTCAGCCCGGACGCCGCCTTCTACACAGGCAAGCCGACGGGAATGAAATTCCTAGAAGGTGCGCCCGTCTTCGCGGTCGAGATCAGAAGCGAAAGTGACTACGGTCCACAAGCAGAGCGCACTCTAGCGGAAAAGCGCAGGGACTACTTCGCGGCCGGAACCCTGGTGGTGTGGGATGTGGATTTGCTGGGGGAAGAGGTCGTCAAGGTCTACCGTGCGACCGATCCAGACAACTCCACCGCTTATTGCCGTGGTCAAGTGGCCGAAGCTGAACCGGCCGTGCCGGGATGGAGAATGCCGGTTGACGACTTGTTCGCTTAGCCGCAGGCTTATCAGCCGCGTCGTGTCCCGACCGTCACACACACCCTGTTTAGGCTAGGCGCCGCGCCACGAAAATGCCGATGAGCACGAGTACTCCGCCGAGGGCCTGGATAAGCCCGAGTGTCTCGCTGAGGATTAACCAGGCAAAGACCGTTGCCATCACTGGCTCCAACAGCAGTGTGAGAGACGAGAATGCAGCCGGCAGATGAGCCAACGCATAGGCGATGAGACTCTGCCCACCAACCTGAGAGATCAGCGCGAGGCCGATGAGCGGTTTCCAACCCTGCACGGACCCTGGAACCAGTTGCTCACCAGAGCAGAACGCGACCGGTAACAGTGCGACCGACGTGACAACCCCGCTGCAAGCCATAATAGTGGAGGCAGAGAATTCGCTGCGTAGACGCTTCACAGACAGGATGTAGCCAGCGTAGAACAGGGCGGTAATCAGCCCCAAAGTATCACCCAGCAAATGGCGCACACTGACCTGAAAACTGGTTCCGACCATCAAAGTTGTCCCAACGAGAGCGGTCCCCATGCCGATCACAAAAGAGAGGCCCACGCGCTGAGTGAAGAACAACCAGCCACCGAGGGCAACGAAGATGGGAGCGAAGTTCGCCAACAGCGTCGCGTTAGCGACGGAGGTGAAGCGAATCGACCAATGCCACACCGCCAGATCACCGGCAAAGAAGAGACCGGCCACACTCAGGCGGACATAATCGGTGCGCGAAAGAGACCGGTGAGAAGAGTCCCTGCTCTGCCCCTCTAGTATCCTCCACAACCACAGGGCAGGCAGAGCCAGGGTCAGTCGCCAGAAGGCGGTGGCACTCGGGCTAACGGAACTGAGACGAACAAAGATGGGCGCAAAAGCGATGGCAACCGCACCGCCACACAGGGCCAATAGCGCGGTACCAGCGCTGCTACTTTCAGGGAGAGAGAGTGAACCCTCAGCGATACGCATAGACACTAAATCAGGTCACCCAAGATTGGCACACCAGCAATGTCACCCTGAACCCTTCGGCCGTGCTCAGGATAAACTTCGTGAAGGGTCTCGCGGTGAGATTCTTCGCGGCGCTCAGAATGACAGGGCTGAGTGGTCGCGTCGTCAAGTGTTCCAATGTCATGTGGTTCAATTTAGCTGGCCGGGTCCTCTTCTCAGCGAGGCGCGTCCGTATTCAGTCCCAACCTCTCTCGGTTGTACTTACCCGCTAGCACAATGTCACACCACTCACGGTGATCGAGATACCAGCGGATCGTCCGTGCCAGCCCCTGGTCAAAGTCATACGCAGGCGCCCAGCCCAACTCCGTACGAGCTTTCGTCGCGTCGATGGCGTACCGCCAATCGTGCCCTGGCCGGTCTGGCACAAACGTCTTGAGTGCCTCGTAGCGGGTAATGCCTTGCCGCGCCAACGCTAGATTCGTTGCTGCAGGAACCAGGTCTTCTAACACTGCGCAGATGCGATCGACAATTTCCAGGTTCGTCCGCTCATTCCCGCCACCAAGGTTGTACTTTTCCCCCACCTGCCCGCGTTGCAGCACCAAGAGGATGCCGGCACAGTGGTCTTCGACATACAACCAGTCACGGATGTTCCCTCCCGTGCCGTAAATCGGCAGTGATTTGCCTTCAACCGCGTTGAGGAGCATGAGCGGAATGAGTTTTTCAGGAAATTGGTATGGACCATAGTTATTCGAGCAGTTCGTAATGAGTGTCGGGAGTCCATAGGTCTCGTAATAGGCACGGACAAGATGATCAGCCGAGGCTTTCGAGGCAGCATAAGGAGAATTGGGCGTATACGGGGTCGTTTCCAAAAACGCACCGGTTGTTCCCAAGGTTCCGTAGACTTCGTCGGTCGAGACGTGCAAGAAGCGAAAAGCAGCGTGCGCAGTTTGCTCCAGTGTCGCGGTGTACCGTCGCGCCGTTTCCAGCAACACGAATACGCCAACAATATTGGTTTCGATGAATGGCCGCGGGTCGTCAATCGAACGATCCACGTGACTCTCAGCCGCGAAATTCACGAGCGCAGTTGGTTGATACTCACGAAACACCTTTGCTACAGTATTCCAGTCGGCAATGTCCGTCTGGACAAATACGACTCGAGGATTCCCCAGCACTTCATCAAGACTCCGCAGGTTGCCAGCATAGGTCAGCTTATCGATCACGACGAGACGGGCAGCGGTTCGGGCAAGTGCCAAGCGGACGAAGTTACTGCCAATGAATCCAGCCCCACCGGTTACAATTATGGTTTCCATGAACAGTTGCCACCTTGAGGAAAGATGGTGCCTATGGTAGGTGATTCGCCGCTACTGGCAAGAGAGCCCGGTTGACCAATGCAACGATCTGCTCATGCCATAGCTGTCAGACAACCAGATGGTGACTGAACACCGATTTGCTCAAGAGTCATGGATGATGTAACGAGGGGGGAGGAGTGTTCATACTTGTACGCTACAGCGCACGCCTCATGCAGCAGACGGTTTATGAAATGGGTAGGATGGGGATCTTCCTCAGTGCTGCCCTGCTGCACATCTTCACCCCGCCCCTGCAAGGGACGCAGCTTGCGCGCCGCATTCATTTCATCGGCGCTCGCTCATTGCTGCTGATCATCTTCACCGGAGCTTTCACTGGTATGGTCGTGGCATTTCAGGGGTACATCGCGCTGCGCCGCTTTGGCGGAGAAGCCTTTCTTGGCCCCGGAGTTGGACTGAGTTTGGTCCGCGAGTTGGGCCCCGTGCTCTCGGCCTTGATGATTACGGCGCGCGCAGGGTCGGCCCTCACCGCTGAGATCGGCATCATGCGGATTACTGAACAAATCGACGCACTTGAAGTC
>CAZAYE010000097.1:0-3896 GCA_964489255.1 uncultured Enterobacteriaceae bacterium | reverse complement strand
CAAATACCTGGTCGTGCCTATTCTGTTGGCGGCACTGCTGACTTTCCCGCTGCTCAATGGTGTCTTCGTGACGGTCGGCATTTATGGCGGGTTTGTCGTGGGCGTCAAACTTCTTGGTGTTAGCTCCGGGGCGTATTTCTCGCAAATGAGCAGCGCGGTTACCATGGACGATATCTGGAATGGGGTTTACAAATCGTTTTCGTTCGGGATGATTGTCGCTTGGGTGTGCTGCTTCAAGGGATTCTATGCCAGCCGTGGCGCTGAAGGGGTCAGCCAAGCCACTACCCAGGCAGTGGTGATGTCCTCCGTGCTCATCCTCGTGTGGGACTACTTTCTTACGTCGATACTCTTCCAGTGATTCGTACAGTCAACCTGCATAAGTCCTTTGGCCGCCAGCAGGTGCTGGCTGGGGTCAACTTGGAGATCCCCAATGGGGCCATTTACACCGTCATCGGACGCAGCGGCGCCGGTAAGAGCTGTTTGTTAAAGCATTTCATCGGCCTGCTGCGCCCTGATCAAGGGGAGGTGTGGGTCGATGGGGAAGAAATCAGCGCCTTACGCGGCCGGGCGCTCAACCGGGTCCGCTCCCGCTTTGGTATGCTGTTTCAAGGTGGCGCCCTCTTCGACTCACTCTCGGTGTATGACAATGTCGCGTTTCCTTTGCGCGAAAAAACCCGCCTTAGTGAAGAGGTGATTCGTGAGAAAGTCCATGCGTGGCTCGCCCAAGTCGGACTTCCAGGGATCGACGAGAAGTTTCCGTCCGAACTCTCCGGTGGTATGCGCAAACGTGTCGCCCTGGCTCGGGCGCTTATTTCAGAGCCGGAAATTCTCTTGTTTGATGAGCCGACCACCGGACTCGACCCGATCAGGGTCAACGCGATCCACCAGCTTATTCTCGACCTTCACCGGCTTTTACGTTTCACCGCAGTGATTGTCAGCCATGAAATCCCTGAGATCTTTTCTCTGGCCACACATGTCGCTATGCTGCACGGGGGCGTGATTGTGGCTACTGGCACCCCGGCGGAAATTCAAGTGTCGCCGAACCCGGTGGTGCAGCAGTTCATCACTGGCCAGCTCGAAGGCCCGATTGAGGTGAATTGACACTTCTATGAAGAAACTTGACGCGGAATTAGTGGTGGGCAGCCTCCTCTTCGTTGTCGTGGGGATTTTGGCGTACATTTCCGTACAGCTCGGCCGCTTTGATCTCACCGGGTCCTGGGGATACATGGTCCAAGCGGACTTCTCCACGGCCGGGGGACTGCAAAATGGCGCTGTAGTTGAACTAGCCGGGGTAGAAATTGGTCGGGTCGAAGCGGTGGACTTGGCAGACTACCGTGCCAGAGTAAAGATGAAAATTCGCCGGGACATTCCCTTGGTCGAAGATTCGCGGGTCGCGATCAAAACCAGAGGGCTGATCGGCGAGCGCTATGTCGAGATTACGCCGGGGCAAGCGACGACGCAGATCCAGTCGGGCGGGCAATTTCGCCATACTGAGTCGCCAGTAGACATTCCGGAGCTGATCGCCAAGTTCATTTTCGGTAACGTGGAGCAAGACGCGGAGGAATAGCACAGTGATCACCAAACTCTTAATGGCATTCGTGGTCGGTATCATCGGCAGCGGGATAGTCACCCAACCTCTCTTGGCTCAGATGGGGACCGCTCCGCAGGAACAAGAAGAGGCCATGCCTCCCCCACCCTCAGACCCCTGGGAACCCTTCAACCAGGAAATGTTCTGGTTTAACCTCCGTCTGGATGAATACGTCCTCAGACCGGTAGCGACCGGTTATAGCAAGGTCCTGCCTGATCCAGCCCGCCAGAGCCTCGGTCGGTTTTTCAAAAACCTGGGGGTAGTCGAACGCCTCGCCAATAACCTGCTTCAAGGAAAACTCCCTGGGGCTGGCCAGGAAATCGGACGTTTTGCCATCAACACCACTCTAGGTGGGGTTGGCCTCTTTGACGTCGCGGATCAATGGTTTGGTTTGAAGGAAAGCTCTGAGGATTTCGGCCAGACCTTAGCAGTCTATGGGGTCTCCTCGGGTCCCTATCTGGTGCTCCCGTTCTATGGTCCCTCGACAGTCCGTGATACAGTCGGCCTCGCTGTAGATAGCGCGATGAACCCGATGAATTATCTCCTGTCAACAGTTGAGGTCATTGCTATCCGCGGCGGCCTGGCGGTCAGCAATGCGGTGAACTATCGCTCTCTCAATCTCCAGCTCTTCGAAGATGTTGATCGGTATGCGGTTGATCTCTACGGGGCGGTGCAGGACGGCTATCTACAGAGGCGAGAAAAGGCCATTCAAGAATGACTTTACGGAAAAAAGAGGAGAAGACTGTGACCTATTTTCGCTCCCTTGTCTGGAGAGTAACCAGTATCAGCATTCTGATTCTATCTGTTCCTGTCTGGGCCACAGATTCTCCGCTGGAACAGCTGCGCGCGACCACCGAGCGTGCCCTGGCGGTCCTGCAGAACCCTGCCTACCGAGGAGCGGAGCGCCGCCAGGCCCGTATCGATAAAGTCCGCGAGATCGTCCTGCCACAGTTTGACGCGCAAGAGATCGCCAAACGTACCCTTGGCACCTACTGGCGCGACCGCACTGACGCGCAACGGAAAGAGTTCACCCACCTGTTTACCGAGTTAGTAGAAAAAACTTACAGTGGCACCCTTGATCGCTATAACACTGACGTACAGTTCTTTTTCGATCAGGAACGCATTGAAGAAAATTATGCCGAGGTCGATACCCGCATTTTGGACCCGGCCCAGAATAAAACTTTTTCGGTCGGCTATCGTCTGCACAAGGTCGATGGTAGGTGGCTCATCTACGATATCGTGGCCGAAAACGTGAGCCTGGTGCGGAACTACCGCAACCAATTCAACCGTATTCTTAGCAAGTCGTCCTACGAAGATCTGGTCCAGACCATCCAGGCGAAACTGAAACAACTCTCCGCCTCATCCTCCTAGCCGATCCTTAGCGCGCGGCGTTCCACTATGATCCGCCGTGAAGGAGAAACCAATGGCAAAGAAAGAAGAAGCCTGGCTGCCCTTGCCTGTCCAGCAATTGGCGCAGGAGGTCGATCGGCTTTTTGATGAACTGATTTATCGGCCCTGGGGAGTGGGGCGTACAGCGGAGGCCTGGAACCCGCAGCTCGATCTCTATGAGACCAGCGACGCCTTTATTCTTGAAGTTGATCTTCCAGGGGTGAAGAAGCAGGATGTTTCAGTGACGGTCGAGGCTGGCGAGCTGGTGCTCCAAGGCAAACGCTCGGCCGAACGCATCCGCACCGCAGGCAACTTCCATTATCGCGAGCGCCGTTCCGGACAATTTTTGCGGCGATTGCGCTTGCCCTCATCCGTTGATCAGGAACGGATCCGTGCTGACTTCCGCCAGGGTGTCCTACGGGTGACCCTACCTAAGCTGGCCCGAGAAAGGAGCACGCAGCGATGAACACGGCATCCTCCGAACCCCAGCATTCCCCAGTGCCGTTGCAACCGGCAGAGCCTCCGGTCGAACTGCGCGCTGAAGACCTCCGTTTCCACGTCTCTCTTGCTTCTGATTTTCAGACTACGGCAGACTTACAACTGGGCCATGACTTCATTGGCCAAGAACGAGCACGGGCCGCGCTCGAATTGGGGGTGGGGATCCCAGGCGGCGGGTTCAATATTTTCGTCTCTGGCCTCGCCGGCGCCGAAAAACTAGAAGCCCTCCGCGGCTGGGTGGCCCAGCACGCCGCTCAAGCTCCGACCCCGGGAGACTGGGTGTACGTGCACAACTTCGCCCACGCCGACGCGCCGCGGGCGATCTCCCTGGCAGCCGGTCGTGGCTGCCGGCTGAAGCACTTGATGGGAGAGCTCGTCAAAACTCTCCGGGAAGAATTGCCCAAAGCTTTTCGTCAAGAAG
>CAZAYE010000096.1:0-8859 GCA_964489255.1 uncultured Enterobacteriaceae bacterium | reverse complement strand
TTTACGTAAAAAGCTACCCGTACACTTCTCTTCGCTCAAAGTTACCGGGTTCCGGAAAGAAGTCGCAAGGATATATCAATGCCTGAGAGCGACCTCACCCGTCTGAGTTTGGCTCGTTTTTTGCTTTTTATCTTATATACAGCGACTGACTCCTTAGCACAACCCAGCCTGACGTGACAGGCAGCAGCACGCAGGCTGCGATTTGGTCAGTCGGTTTCAGCACAGAGAAGAGGTACTCCTCCTTCCCTCTTCTCATAATAAGGGGCAGCTTTCTCCCTCCAGCTGCCCCCTTTCTTTTAATGTCCCGCTAAAATGCTACGCTAGGCGTTTAATTTCCTCTTCCTCTGATGATTCCGTTCTTAACAGAAAGTCTGCAACCAGCGGGACATGATCGGAGGCCACGAGAGCGGTACGGCTTCTGTGCACCAGGAGTCGTTCCAACCGCAGAGCGGGATCGAAGTAGATGTGATCGAGATGCAAGAGAGGCAAAACTCCTGGATAAGTCCTTTTCAGTCCAATATGACGAAGGTCTATGCTTTCGAGATGAGTTGCGAGCAGACGCGAGACTAACCCGTATGTCCACTCATTAAAGTCCCCAAGCACGATCCGTGTTCCCTGTAATTCGGTACTCATGAGAATCTCTGAACCGACTAACTGCCGAGCCTGGTGGCGGCGTTCGGTAAAGGTCAAGCCAAGGTGAACATTGAAAATATGGAGTAGATGATTGTATGGCAGCTCGATATCCGCGCGCAGACAACCGCGTCGCTCATATCTGCGCCAGCTGATGTCATAGTTGCGTGTCGCTTTCACAGGCAGGCGGCTCAAGATCACGTTTCCATATGCCCCTCCATGTAATTGACGATTCTCTCCCAAGCAATACTTATAGCCTAATTCTTCAGCGAAGAAGCGCGCCTGATCGTATTCTCGGGTGCCGTTTGAGACACAGATGACCTCTTGAAGGGCAATAATGTCTGCATCGATCTCACGGAGCACCTTTACAATCCGGGCTGGAAAGACGCGGCGATCAAGGCCGCAGCATTTGTGAATATTATAGGTTGCAATGCGAATGCGATTAGGCGTTTCTTTCATTCTGTTTATTCCCTTGTTTTTTTCTCCCATGAATTTATAAATTTATAATGGGTACTAAATTTGTTTTGCTTCGATAATTTGTTGAGTTCGCTTGTGCCGCTCACGTATAGGAAAGAGAGATGCTGATATGAAATCAATTTGGAATGGCACAATGAGCTTTGGTTTAGTGAACGTTCCGATTAAGGTATATTCTGCAACTAAAAGCAACGAAATGAATTTTCATTATTTGCACGAAGAAGACCTCGGCCGGATTAGCACCGAACGCATCTGTAGGAAATGCGGACAGCCACTCGGCTACGGTGAACTCGTGCGTGGCTACGAGCACCAAAAAGGTAAGTACATTCCACTTACAGAAGAAGACTTCGAAAAGATTAATGTCGAGTCAGCAAAGACTATTATTATTATGGATTTTGTTGATCCGCAAGAGATCGACCTCATGTTTTTTGAGAAACCGTACTATCTGGCACCAGATGAGAACGGTGAGGAACTCTATGTCCTCCTCAGAGAGGCGTTGACACGGACACACAAGGTTGGTGTGGCCAAATTCTCCTGGTATGAGCGCGAACATTTGGCGATCGTGAAAGCCACCGACCACGCCTTGATGCTTAATGTGATGCATTTTGCCGACGAGATCGCACAGCCGAAGGGACTGACGCTTCCCGCGCAGAACGTCCAACTCGCCGAGCATGAGTTAGGGTTAGCAGAGCGTCTCGTTGAGACTGTGACGACTCATTTTGCACATGAACGCTATAAAAGCACCTACTCTCAGAGTCTGCGCGAGCTAATTAACAGGAAACGCGCGGGTCTAGAGATTGAGGCCAAACCTGTACCCAGAGCTCCAACGCAAGTGGCTGAGCTGATGTCGAAACTAAAAGCCAGCATCGAGCAAGCGGAACAACGACGCAAAGAGAACCTTGCTGCGTAGGAAGCGGGTAGGGTAGATGACACGCACAAACTGACCACGTCGTTACTTTTTCGACAACGGTGCGCTCGGCATGTCTTTTGCGCGGAACACTGTTCCCGTCAAGCACAGCCGCGACGGCTGCGTCACTCCTCCGGGGTCTTGTGAGAACACGAGGTTCTGAATCACTAATCATGCCTGATAGGTTTCGTTCCTAGGCTTCCCTCCCTAGCGTCAGTGCTCACCGGAGTAGTTACTAGCTGTGATTGCTATGAGCCGATTTGTTGAGGATCTCAAAAAGGTCGCTGCTCGACTGCATGCTTGAGTAGCAGTGTTCGCTCTATGCTGCCACTTGTATCGGTGTCTGCAAAAGTCCCACAGAACCGTAGGGGAATGTCTACAGGAAAGACAATCAGACATAAGAGAATTCCTTGAAAGATGAGCAATTTTGTTGGTCTAGTACTGGCATGTCCGTTGCTCCCAAGGTCGCGGCAGTGAACCTCTCTATATCTAAATCAGACCCTAGAACATTCGTACACCTCACGTTAGGTGCAACCTGTGCAAATTCCCCCTGCCCCCCTTTGACAAAGGGGGGCAGCACGCAGTGTGGGGGGATTTCTGCGAGGCACTGTCCCAATGTCATATGGTCCGAGTTAGCATTGCAAATTAATTCTTGAACAAGGAGGGCATGGAAAATGCGTATTCGCGCTCAGCCGTGAAATGATGGAAGAGCAGCAGAGTCCGCTTTGTTCAGACAGCCGTCAACTTTACTTGACATCATTACAGACAGTCTCGACTTCAGGGACTGAACGAGAAAGGAACCAGAAATGAAAAAGAGCAAACTGTGGCAAGTGTTTCTTGCAGTCAGTATCTCGGTCTTAGCAGTTCCGGCTTTCGTCTACAGTCAGGCGACTGGCGGTGGAGCATCGCCTGGAAGCGGCATGTCTTCCGGCGCGGGTAGCACGGGCTCCTCGCGGGCGATGGAAAGTCCTAGCTCACCGAGCGGCAGCACTGCGCCTGATCCAGGCATGAGTAGCACACGCCCTGGGACCAGCGACCCTTCGAGCAGCGCCGGTATGAGTGCCGCGGCCGATCAGGGAAAGACCGAAGCGGACAGCAGCTTGAACCAGAGTATCCGCCAGGCGCTCAATGCTGATTCCGCTCTTGGCGCCTCGGCCAAAAATGTGCACTTCGACACGGATAACGGCAAGGTGACGTTGCACGGGACGGTAGCGACGGATAAAGAAAAGAAAGACATCGAGGCGAAAGTCGAAAAAATGACTGGGGTCAAAGATGTGGACAACCAACTGGAGGTTGGTTCTGCGGCGACCTCGGGTGCTGCCGGCAGCACGGGTTCCACCAGCAGTGCAGGTGGAAGCATGGGCTCCACCAGCAGCGCAGAACCAAGCGGAAGTAGCACCATGGGTGAGCGGACCAGCAGTGCGGATCGCTAACTTGCAAAGCAGCGAGAAGAGTCTTTCTTAGTTCACTTATACAAAGCGGACGAGTGAAGCGCCGTATCGGGACTCTGATCGGGCGGTAGGGTCCCCTCAGAGTCCCTTGAGGTGGAGGGGCTCAAGGTAACGATAGATCGTTTTGCGAGAAATTTTCAAAAACCTATAAAACAGCCAACGAAGCGGGAGCATAAACCGGTCCTACGCCTCGTCTCGCCCATACACCTCAGCCGGCGGACAAGTCGCTTCGACCGCGGTGAAGGGTTCAAGGATTTTAAACCGGTGGAGTGAGCCTTGCGGGACGATCCATGAACCGCCAGGTTCGAGGAGGACGGTTTGGCCTTGGATCTGCAACTCAGCGCGCCCTTTAATGACATATGTAACGATGCTGGTATCCTCGACTATTCTGCAGATGGGAGACGTCCGTGCGTCAGCCAGAGTTCCATCAGGGGCTGCACCATTCGCAGAAACGGCTCGAGACCTATGGGCTTGTGGACGTAGCAATTCGCACCCAGCTCGTATACTTGGCGAATGTCCTGCTCGGCTTCTGAAGTCGTAAAAACCACGACTGGAATACGTTTCAGCTCAGGATCGCTTTTGATAGTGGTCAAGACCGCCCAGCCATTCTTTCTTGGCAGATTCAGGTCGAGGAGAATGAGATGAGGACGTGCGACCCCGGCGTACGGACCTTCTTGTCGGAGGAAGGTCAAGGCCTCTTCTCCATCCCACACGGCATACAGATGCGTACGTCCGTTCGCCCCCTTCAAAACTTCCTGGATTAAGCGGAGATCCGCGGGGCTGTCATTTACCAGGAGAATTTCTACTGGTCGTTCGTGTGCGAGCAGAGCGGACGGCGAAGAGTGACGAATATCCTCCTCTGAAGAAAACGATTTGGATTGCATATGTTCCTCCTATGGACCCCAGCCCAAGAGGCAGGGGCTTACTAGAGGAGGAACAAGAAGTGTGCCATAACAGACTCAAGCGAAGAAGGACAGCAATCTATACTGCTGACCTTGGTGCAAGAATTGTCACGTCCTCAGGGTTGAGACTGTTATGACGGGATTTGTAGGGGCGCTCCTTGTGATCGTCCAGGAAGGCTCTACATCGTCGGTAGGCTGACCCACCGGCCCCAAAACTCCGCGATTACGCGGATCAGTGCGAAGTATGTGTCGAGGTCATTTGGTTTCAGCAGGTAACAATTGGCACTGTGCTCGTAGGCCAGAACAATATCTGAGTCCCTGCGGGAACTCGTGAGGATCAGTACCGGGATTCGTTTGAGCGCAGGATCGCTACGAATTTCCGTCAGCACGGCGCGACCATCCTTGCGGGGCAGGTTCAGGTCGAGCAGGATCAGATCTGGCCCTGGGACGTCAGCATACGCTCCTTCTCGTCGCAGAAAAGCCAGGGCTTCAACTCCATCGCGGACGACGCTCACCTGCGGGCGCACGGAGGTCTCGTTGAAGGCTTCGATCGTCAACCGCGCGTCACCGGGGTTATCTTCCACGAGCAGAACATGCATGCAAGCGCTCCTTCCTTACTTCCGTTCCATTAAGGGTGGCAAAGAACATTGTTCCTGTGCCTGGTCGCGACTCCGCCGCCCACGTGACGCTCCACGATCTTCTTACAGATCGCCAAATCCAGGCCGGTGCCAGGATACGTATCCCGAGGATGCCGCCGTTTGAAGGGCCCGAAGATCTGATCGGTATAAGATGGTTCGATACCGATCAGACTTGTCACCACAAGATACGGGCGAAGCGTCGAGACAAAAGCTATCCTTACCGCTCACAGCGTACCGGCCCTTAACAGGGGCACGAGTTCGCGACGTTCCTGCCCAGCCCGATCTTCTGAGATGATGCGGCGGTCGTGTTGCTGCTCGGTAAGAATCCAGGCATATACCTTCAGCGCGTCCCGCAAGACACCCGCGAGCGTCGGCTCCCCAGTCAGGGCCGCTAACTCCTGCAAGGTGTTAATCGCTGTCGTAGGAAACTCAAATTGCAGCCGTTTAGTGGCCCTCCGCGGGAGTACATGCTTGACGTGAGATTCATTACGATGTCCTTTCAGCATAGGGCCTCCTCGTCGTTGCTCTTCGTCTGTCTCCTGCAGAGAGACGTGAAAGTTCCTCACAGTTGTAGTGCACTCGTTGAGTGATTATTGAACGATTGATTCTCTATGCAAGACCGGGGAGTAGCCGCAGCAAGGGAGGGCGCGCCGACGGGCAAGTGTTGGAGCTGAGAGACTGGTCCCGCCACAACAATGCTCGGATAGCACTCTTCAGCAGCGCGAGCCCACCCTTGCTGTCAAGAACAGTGCGCTCGTACACATTCACTTCCATCTGGCACGAAGCTTGCTCTCTCTGAGAATATATTATGACGTTCGTAAGGACTGAGGAGAAAGACAATGATTGATCAGAGCAAGATGGGTATACGTTGTCGGACCATTCACTTCCTGCGGACTGTGGAAGGGGACCTTCCCAGAAACAGCCAAGGCACTATTCGTTGCGAAATAGAGAATCTGGATCGCCGTCTCATTTTCGTTCAATGGGATCAAGGATTTACGGTTCCGGTTTTTCCTCACGAAATCGAAGTTTTTGCTGAAGCAGTAGACGCACGGTTATAGGGCTGGGAGGGTCGTCCCGTACGAGGAAAGGAGAGCATTATATGAAGGCCGTGTTTACTCTACTGCTGACGCTTACTCTTATTATAGGTGTTTGGATAGTGTTCGTCATCCACCCGCTCCTGCCATTTGTGTCGTCTCCCAACAACGAAGGCGTGCAGGGACATTCCAACCAAGAAGACACTCCAGGTGCGCAGTGGGTCAAAGGCATCGTGCGCTATATTGATCTCACGACCGGCACCGTGCTCCTCCAAACCGAGGAAGGAACGATGGAACTCTTTGCGGCTCCCCAGGTGCTCCTGAGCCTGACAGAAGGCGAGACGGTGAGCGTCTACATCGCTGCAGATGAGCTGGCCACGACGGTAGCAATCTAGAGGAATGCCTCGGCTGGAATCTGACAAGCCAAAGCGGGTGGAGGAAATTCGATGAGCAGACAGAGTTCACAGAAGAGTGGAAAACAATCGACCGCAAAGAAACTGGCTTCCACTCGCCATGACTTTGACCCAATGCCAGCAACACAGCCAGTTGCCGGAGCATTCGGAAAAAGCGGAAAACCGATAGAGCCACGAGAGAGAACTGCACGCTCTGATGTAACCAAACGTGCTCCATTTACAAAAACCAGCAGGACAGAGCAGTGATAAGCGGGTCCTGTTCACGCTGAGAGCGATTCTCGTTCGCGTTGAAATCGCGAAAATCGTGCCGCAATCAGTAGCAGATGAGCTGGTCGGGTTGCGAAAGTAGACCCGGCCGTGATTGGACAATCTATTCTCGTGTCCTTCTGAAGATCGCGACTCTCACTCAATGTGGAGATTGTCAAAAACCGTCACACTATCAGCTTTCGTCGAAAGCCCAATCTTTCCTGCCTCAAAAGTTGCATCGTCAGCCTCGAAGAGAGATTGATTGTCAAAGAAAACCTGAAAATGCGTATTCTGTACAGCAACCCTCAAGGTATGCCACTCGCTGGAACTCACCCTTGCACTCTCGCCAGCGATCGGCTGAGGGACACTGTCAACAATCTTGTAGAGTCGCACGTCATCCTCAAGAGCACTGGCATAAACGAGGTAGAAGTGGTTTTCATCCTGAAAGCGGACGATAATGCCAGCCGCTTGCTCAACTTTCCCGGAGACCGTTTTGAACTGGACAGTGACATCAATGTCCTTGGCGATTAATTCGTCATAGAGAAGGATCGGGAAGCGAAGGTCGAGTTCGTCGATGCTCGTTTGCGCGAGGACCTTCGTTCCGCTGAGCGCTGAAGGCTCTGTTTTGACTGTCCAGGAACCTTCTTTGCCCGTACCACTCAAGACCGGCACAAAGCCGGCAGGAACTTTCTCCAACTCGAAACTGTCAAAGTCTATATCTTTCTTATAGTCCAGTTTGACCTCATGCTCTGGTTGCGTGACGGTCACAGCAGGTGGAGTCACAGCTGTTACTACTGTCAAGCTGCCGAGGAAAATAAGGAAGAGCCAGGCTATGCGATTCAGCATGGAATCTCCGAGCACTGATATTGAGGCGCTCATATCAAGTGCTTTTTTGCAGGAAGCTCCCTGTCACGAGCTCACCTCACTGCTGCGACAATCTCTGTGTTTGCGTACTCTTTGCGGCTCGCTGATGAGAACTCTTTGTTTGCTGCCGGGCGGGCTTCTTCTTTGCTTTGCGTGGGGCTGTCGAGACAATCTTGACCTTGGCAACTCCTTTCTTAGTCAGGCCGATTTTCTTGGCCGCCGCTTTCGAGAGATCGATTTTCCGTCCTTTGACATAGGGGCCACGGTCATTAATTCTGACCTTTACCGATTTCCCAGTCTCCAAGTTCGTCACTGCGGCTGTGGTCCCGAGGGGTAAGGTTGGATGCGCAGCGGTCAACTCGTTCTGATTGAAAGTTTCTCCACTCGCGGTTTCTTTTCCCTGGTGGTATGGCCCATACCATGAGGCTTCTCCAAGCTGTTGAAACTTTTGGCCTTCGGGTTTGGCTGTCTTTTCTTGCTCTCGAGGCTCGACGGGCGTTGGCGCAGTAAGAGGAGGAGGAGGGAGTTCCTTCCGACTCAGCATCCCACTACAGCTTGGCAGCACAAGGGAAAACAGAACTCCGATGACTACAAAAAATCCACGCAGGCTCCGGGAAATAGTCACCACTGATTCTCCTCTGCTCGCTTGTCGCCCGTTGGCTCTCTCCGCTCCTTGTAAAGAAGCAAATAAAAGACCAAGGCACTCTACACGTTGCTGCGCCTTTCTCTGCAGCGTCTTCGTGCAGGAGTGGACACAATCACAGAAGAAGGAAGAGGGGATTGCATAGCAGGAAAGGTTGGCTACGTTCTGAATGCCTGCGCTGAGTTCTGTTCTCGCTAAGTGCCTATCCGAATAACTACGAAAGTGCTTTATTTTCAAGACGAAATCAGGTTATCCGGATAGGCTCTAAGGGCACGAAGGTGCATGCAAGCGATGCGAGACAACATCCTCGTCGTGGATGACGACGTGAGTGTGCTTGCCCTTTTCCAGATGGTGCTCAGCACAGAGGGTTACAAGATCACTTGTGCCTCCTCTGGAGAGGAGGCCCTCCAGCAACTAGAGCACAAGCGATTCGATTTGCTCATCTCAGATCTCAGACTGCCTGACCTGGATGGGATCGCGCTCGTCAAACAGGCAAAAATTCTCAATCCAGCCATGCCCAGCATTGTGCTCACTGCCTACGGCACGGTAGAGTCCGCCGTGGCGGCGATGAAAGAAGGTGCGTACGACTACCTGACAAAGCCGTTTAACAATGAAGAGCTGCGACTCACCGTCAAGAAAGGCCTTGCCCTCTATCAT
>CAZAYE010000095.1:0-8870 GCA_964489255.1 uncultured Enterobacteriaceae bacterium | reverse complement strand
CTTTGATACCGCAGTGCCGAGCTGTCCGAGCTCTTCATGCAAGGAGGACTTTCCCTATGGCAGCGCGTCTGCTGAGCATTCATTATTTTATTGCGAGCCTGATCACTGTGGCTGGCGCCCTCGTTACGATCTCTACTTTTCTGGTTCCTGTTCTCCTCTAGCGCTTGAAAGCACACCTTACCTTGGTGGTATGGACTTCCCTACCAATTCAGCCCGATCCCTCTCTCGGGCTCCACTCCCTCCGTCTCTCTTCTCTTTCCTGCTGGTTCTGTGCGTTGTCTTCCCTCTTGTCGGCGGATTTCCCCCATCATAAGGATCAGAGCGGCGCTTGAGGGTCACTCTATGCGTACTCGTCTCAAGACATTCCTGAAGAGCATCAAAGGAAAGATTTTATTGTACATCGGCTCTACCGTCGTGCTGATGGCAATAGGCGTTATCGGATTTTTTACGGAGAGGCAGTACAAAAACCTGCGGAAGGCTCACGAGAGCCTGATGGTGGAAGATGTCGCGAATGCCGCGCTCTCGGTCGAAAAAGAGAATTTTCACCTCATCTCCATTGCCAGAACCATGGCCGAGTCTCAGGAAGGTGGGCTGTTTGGCCAACGACAAGAGTCGATTCGGTATGCTCAACATGTACTTGTGGACAATCCTCGACTTGCTGCGGCGTTTTTTGCATACGAGCCCAACGCGGACCAGAACGACGAGGCATTTTTACGCCAGGCGACCGGTGCACAAGCTCCGGCCCTCGATGCAACCGGCCGATTTCTTCCGCGTTGGGCTCGAGATAAAAATGATCCAACTATCGTCAAGTTAGCGAGTCACTTTTCCAACCGCCATTATCGATGGCTCAGGGATCAGTTGGGAACAGGTGAGGAGGAAAAGCCGTGTATCATTACGGAACCTCATAGCCATGAGGACTGGGAAAAAACCGTTATTGAAGCGCAATGTCCTCTCGTCATCGACGGGAAATTCGTGGGCGTGGCTGGCGTGGGACGGACGGTAACGACTTTTTATGAACTGTTACGCCGCCTGGAAACCCCTTATGAAACAGCGACCTTCTTTCTCCTCAGCGATCAGAAAAAGATCGTTTCCACGACCTTCGATGTCGGGTTGGAGATGCAGGACGTTGAGGATACGGCGTATGGCAAAGTGCTTGGTCCTTTTTTGGACACGAACTTACAAGAACCCAGTTTACGACTGATGCAGGATCCGATTGAGAAAGAGACTTACTATTATGCCGGCGCGTCGATTCCAACCGGAGCGTGGACCATCGTCATGCGGGTGCCTCGGGACGAAATTCTCGCTCCTCTGTGGCACACACTGATTCGGGTGACCGTGATGTCCGCGGTCGGTATTTTCCTCATCTTGGCATCGGTGTTGTGGATAGCGAACTCCATTACCAAGCCCATCAGCGCGGCCATCGCGGTCGCAGAAAAAGTGGCTGCTGGCGATCTGACCGCTCGGGTAGGCCTCACTTCAGACGGGGAAACCGGCCAACTGCTGGCCGCTATCTCGGCGATGACGCAAAGGCTCAACACCTTGGTCGGGCAGGTGCAATTGTCGAGTATCAGTCTCGGCTCGACCACGGCAGAAATTGCTTCCACTGCCAAGCGGCAGGCGACGACCGCGAAAGAAGCAAGTACCTTTGCCAACACAATCATGGCCGCGACGCAGGAGATCTCTACCACCTCGCAGGAGTTTGCCCAACTCGCCAAAGACCTCACTGAGGTGGCTACTGAAAACGCCGCCCGAGCGGATACCGGCCGCAATGGTCTGGCGAGCATGGAGCATACTATGCGGCAACTACTGGAAACCAACGGTGAAATCGCGGCGAAATTGGCGGTCCTCAGTGAGAAAGCGAATAACATTAACAGCGTGATCACCACGATTACGAAAGTGGCGGACCAGACCAATCTCCTGTCCTTGAATGCGGCGATCGAGGCGGAAAAAGCTGGAGAGTATGGGCGTGGGTTTAGCGTCGTGGCCAGGGAAATTCGCCGCTTGGCCGATCAAACCGCCGTGGCCACGCTGGACATTGAGCGGATGGTCACCGAGATGCAGGCGGCTGTTTCGGCCGGCGTAACTGGACTGAGTACATTGACTGAAGAGGTACGCCAGAGTTATACAGAAGTCGACAAAATTAATAGCCAATTGGGGCAGATGATCGAGCGCATGCAGGCACTGGCCCCGCGTCTGGCGACGTTTAACCAAGGCGTCCAGTCTCAGTCCAAGAGTGCGCAACGGATTAGTGAGTCGATGGCCCAACTCGGTACGGTCGCGCAGAAAATTGCCGAGGCCCTGCAGGAAACGGATCAAGCGACAGGGCTGTTAAATGAGGAGACCCAAGCGTTGCGAGGAGAGATCGCTCGCTTCAAAGTGAATATCCTGGAATAGCGCTGTGGTTGTTCTTGTGAGGACAATGAGGGCATGCCCATGAGTAAAATCCTGTCGGACCGTTCATCAGCAGAAGCCCAGGCAGCGCCTGAGCTCCCAATCACGAATGGTGACCAATCGCTACAAAAATTGTTGGAGGGAAATCAGCGGTACCTGGCGGGAGCACTACTCCATCCCCACCAGACGGCCACACGTCGCACGGCGATTGCCCAGAGCCAACGCCCGCTTGCGGTCATTTTTGGGTGTGCGGATTCGCGCGTCCCTCCGGAAATTATCTTTGATCAAGGACTCGGTGACCTCTTTGTGATCCGGCTCGCTGGCCATGTCCTCACCGAGGCGGCGTTGGGCAGCATCGAATATGCGGTCGAGGAATTCGGCGTGCCATTGGTGATGGTATTAGGGCACGAAAGGTGTGGAGCGGTCAAGGCAGCGGTTGAAGCCGTCGAACGAGGGGGCACTGCCCCCGGCCACATCAGCAGTCTAGTAGACGCTATCAAACCGGCAGTCGAAAAAGCGAAGAACCTTCCTGGGGATGTCGTGGACCATGCGGTCCGCGCGCATGTCGCCACAGTGGTCGAGCAACTCAAATCCTCCATGCCGCTCCTAGCTCCGTTGGTCCAAGCTGGCCAGTTGAAAGTCGTTGGCGCGCGCAATGACTTGGATGAAGGAGGGGTGGACATCATTGCCTGAGGAGACTGCTGACGGTTCCATTCTTGATGCCTGAAAACAGATGGTGCTCCTCTGTTTGCGGAGACTAAGGCACCTTCCTCTAGAGCAGTTTGCAGTTGTACGAGTCCTGGTGGTGCAGGCATCTTGCCTGCATCATGCTGAGCAACGCGGCCAAGATGGCCGCGCCACCAAAACCTGACACGGTACCTCCGAGTGAGAACCGCTGTAGTTCGTTGATATTTTATCGCTTGCAGAGCAAGAAGCGTCACGTCAATACCTGCTGATCCCTCAGCATGGCTACTGCTTCCGCGCTGTATCCGAGAATCTCGCGTAACACATACTCCGTGTCTTGCCCCAATGTGGGAGCCGGCTGGCGAACTGTCAGTGGAGTTTTTGACAACTGCCATGGGATACCGACGTGCTGGTGCGTGCCGACTTCGGGATGTTCCAGGTAAACGAAAATAGAGCGACTGTTCAGGTGCGGGTCGGTAGAGAGATCTTGGTTGCTCATGGACGGCGCTGCCGGAATGCTGGCGGCCTGCAGTTGCTGCGTGACTGCTTGCGGGGAACGAGTGGAAGTCCAAGTCGTGATGATCGCCTCTAATTCATCCTCATGCTGTTTGCGATCCTGAAGGGTGGTAAAACGCGGATCCGTGGCGAGGGCTGGGTGACCAATGAGAGTACACAGACGTTGCCACTCTTGATCGTTTCGCACCGCGAGGCTGACCCACTGGTCTTGCCCGGCGCACCGGAACACGCCATGCGGGGCCAGGTGTGGATCGCGATTGCCGTCGCGCTCGGGCTGCGTGCCGTTCATGCTGTAATCGAGCAGGCCTTCAGCGACCATGGCGGTTGAGGTCTCCCATTGTGAGAGATCAACGTACTGCCCCTTGCCGGTGCGGGCGCGATACATCAGCGCGCACATGAGGGCGAAGGCGCCATGGAGGCCGCCGTTAGGGTCGCCATAGGAAATCCCCACATGCATTGGTCGCCATCCGTTGTATCCAGTCAGCGAGGACATGCCGCTCATCGGCACCTGGGCCGGGCCATAGGAGATGTATTCTTTTTCCGGGCCGGTCGCACCGTAGCCAGACAGTGAGATCATGATGAGGTCTGGTTTCAGCTGTTTGAGAACCTCATACCCGAGCCCCAAGCGGTCCATCACTCCACCAGCGAAATTCTCCGTGACAATATCGCTCTTGGCCACCAGTTGTTTGGCGATCTCCACCGCCGCGGGCTGCTTCAAGTTCAAGGCGAGGGAGCGCTTTCCCTGGTTGTACTGATTGAAATATCCACTGCGATTGAGGCCAGGTTTGCTGTCTGGCCACGGCGGCAGCAACCTCGTCACACAGGGCCGGGTAGAACTCTCAATCCGAATGACCTCGGCGCCCAGGTGCGCGAGTTGCAAGGTGCAGAACGGTCCAGCCCAGACCCAGGTGAAATCAGCGACGCGGATACCTTCGAGGGGACGTCTCATGCTCATGAGTATTCCTTTGTGACCTTTCGGCTTTCAGCTTGTACGCACCGAATCGGAGAAACGGCGACGGGGAGAATCGGAGAAAACATTTTTACTTCTCCGGTTCCCCGATTCTCCGATTCCCCGTTTCCTGCTTCATCGGTTCCCTGATTCTCCGGTTCATCGTCTTTTAGATCACCCCTGCTGCTTTCAATTCCGCGAGTTCTTTCTGGCTCATCCCCAGTTGTCCACAGTAGATTTCTTCATTGTGTTGTCCCAGCAGCGGTGCAGGTCGGCGGATGTCCCAAGGTGTCTCAGAAAACTTATAGAGCGCGCCAGGGTATTGCAGCGGACCGGTAGCCGAGTGATCGATGGTAGCGAAGAACCCGCGTGCTTTGAGGTGGGTGTTGTTGAACAGGTCACCCATCGTCGAGACTGGCGCGATTGGTACTCTACGCGATTGGGCTTTGTGATAGAGATCCTCCACCGATTGATCTTTGATCCAATCTTGCAGTAAGGGATAAAGCGCATCCCAGTTGGCGCCACGGCTAATGCGGTCGGTGAAGATTTCTTCATGCGCCCACTCCGGGCTACCCATAAGTTCGACAAAGTTCCGCCACTGGTGTTCTTCCACACAACACAAGAAAATCCAGCCGTCTTTGCATTCAAGAAAATCGAGCGGTTGGATAGGTTTTTGTCCCAGCCGGGACGTGATCAGATCCATGTAAGGGAAGAACTCGAAAGTCAATTCTAGAATCGACAGGAGACATTCCTGGACTGAGATCTCGACATGCTGGCCTTCATTACTAGAGAGGCGAGTGAATAAGGCGCCGAGTGTAGCAAGCGCAGCGTTGACTCCGCCTTGGAAGCCCGCCTGCTGGCCGAAGGCTTTGAGCGGTGGCAGGTCGTCTGTCCCTGGCCCTCCTCCGTTGAGATAGGCGACACCGCCCGCGTTCCACATGGTGAGATCCGTGGCCTGGTAGTCTTTATGTGGGCCGCTCAATCCAAACGGGGCAATGGAGGTCATGATGAGACGTGGGTTGACCTTCTCTATTTTGGCATAGCCCAACCCCAAGTTCGCCATCTCGGTGGGATGGTAATTGTGGAGCAGCACATCCGCATGACTCAGCAAGCGATGAAAGATTGCCTGTCCCGCCGCCTGCCGAAGATCGAGCGTGACCCCGTATTTGTTCGTGTTGAGGTAAAGAAACAATCCACTTTTCTCGGGATGGAGAACATGACCTGGGTAGGGACCGCGCTGCCGAGCTTGATCTCCACTGCCAGGCTCTTCGATCTTGATGACCTCTGCTCCCATATCGGCCATCAATTTAGCTGCGTAGGCTGCAGACACTAGATGTCCGCACTCGATGATGCGTATACCTTCTAGAGCACGTTCTGCCACGCTCGCCTCCGACGGCTCCGCCTTTACGACCTGTTGCGCTCCGCAGGCGGAGCAGATATGGGAAACTCCTTTAGCAGTCCCACGGTCTAGGGTCTAGAGTCTGGGAGTCTCAGAGTGCGGAGCCTTTTAAGGTGTAAGTTCCCTCTCCCTCTGGGAGAGGGTTAGGGTGAGGGTAAAAAGGAAAAGCTAATGGGAATCTTGGCTCGATTGGGCTTAGCCTTAACACGTTGGACTGAGCGCTGGGTGCCGGACTCTTGGGTCATCGCAGTGATATTGACCTTAGTAGTTGCGCTCTTGGCCATGAGCGTGGGTGGGGCCTCACCCACCGCCGCACTCAACGCCTGGGGGAGCGGCTTATGGGTGCTGCTGACCCTGGCTATGCAGTTTACCCTCATGATGGTGGTGGCGTATGCCTGTGCGGTCTCTCCACCGGTCAAGCGTCTCTTTGTCTGGTTGGGCTCATGTCCCGACCCATCTCGACCGCGGCAGGCGATCGTACTCATGGCGCTAGTCTCGACTGTCACTGCCTGGCTTAACTGGGCCTTCAGTCTGGTAGTCACAGCAGCGTTTCTGCCGTTTGTCGTCCGCGCCAATCCCCGTGTTGACTTTCGTCTGCTCGTCGCCTGTGCGTATCTTGGCTTGGGGACAGTTTTTCACGCTGGTCTCTCGGGCTCGGCGCCGCTCATTATCGCCACTCCGGATAATTTCCTGATCAAAGCTGGCGTCCTCAGCGAGACGGTCGCGACCTCGCGGACGCTGTTTACGTCGTTTAATCTGCTGTACGCACTGGGTGCTGGACTTCTCGGCGTCATCATCGCTGCAGCCCTGATCCCGCCCGAGGAAGCGGTAGTCAGTGTATCTGCCGAGCAAGCCGACCGCCTGGCCGCGGCCAACACGGCGAAATCGCGACCAGAGGTGATGATCCCGGCTGATAGAATTGAGTGGTGGCCAGGCTGGTCGCTGATCATTGGTGGAGCGATGTTGGCTTACTTCGGTCTACAGGCGCGAACCCTTGGCCTCGGCCGAGCCTGGACGATTGACAATTATAACTTATTGTTTCTTGCGCTGGGCCTCCTCTTGCACTGGCATCCCAGGTCTTTTCTTTATGCGTGCGAAGAGGGCATCAAGAATACCTGGGGAATTGTGATTCAGTATCCTCTCTACGCCGGTATTTTTGGTCTGATGTCGTATACCGACCTGGGCAAAGTCCTGGCCAACTTCTTTATCGGTGCCAGCTCTCCACGGCTCTTTCCGTTGGTTGTGTATATGTATTCGACGGTGTTGAACTACTTTATCCCCTCCGGCGGCTCGAAGTGGATTGTTGAAGCGTCGTATCTCATCCCCGCTGGGCAGGCTCTGAGCGTCTCAGTGCCTACTGTCACCATGAGCTATGCCTATGGCGACATGACCACCAATCTCATTCAGCCCTTTTGGGCGATTCCGATCCTGACAGTGGCGGGCCTGCGTTTTGGCGACATCATGGGCTACTGCTTTATCCTCACCAGTTTCCTATTCATCTTCAACCTGCTTGCTTTGCTCGTGATCCCGCTGCAACTGTAAGCAATGAACGATTTCGCTTGACAGGAGAGAACACCTTGGTGTAGAAGCGCCTGTGAAGGGTGGGGAAAAGCTGTAGAGGGGCAGCGTGCCCCCCTCTAAGGAGCCGGACATGGTGGGAAGAGGGAGTTCCATTGTGACCTTTCTCCCCACAGCAGACAAGGGGAAGTCTGATGCCGACATTTGCCAGTCTTGTGATGCGGTTCCGCCTGGCGGTGCTCATCGCTGTTGGGTTGATTACTCTCTTCTTCCTCTATGCCCAGCGGGACCTGGCGATTCGCTATGTCGAGATCTTCCCGCCTGACCATCCTCATACGCAGCTCCAGCGCTTCATGGTCCAGACCTTTGGCGGTACTAGCGCCGTCCTGGTGGCGATGGAGGTCAAAGAGGGGGAGATCTTCGAGCCGAAAAACCTCGACAAGCTTAACCGGGTGCAGACCGCCATCAAAAACATCCGCGGCGTGGTGCCCTTTCGCATTTACTCGATTGTCTCGCCTAAGTTTGCTCGTGTAGACGCGGGGTTTGATGAGTTTGGGGTGCCGGAGATCCGCGCCGAGGGGTTTGAGGAGCTGTACGCCAAGATTTCGGCCGGCGAGCAAGCGGCGATGCAGCGGCACCGCACGGCCATTGTCGAAGACCCCGATCTGTTTGGCTCGATTGTGTCCCGAGACCTGAAGGGGACCGTGCTCATCGCCAACTTTTGGTCCGAAAAAGAGTACCGCTCCATCTACGCGGCGTTGCAAGAGATCATCGCGGCGGAGGAAGACGCCAACACCCGTTTTTATCTGGCTGGTCGGCCCATCCTGCTCGGACAGATCGAGGCGCAGTTTGGCAAGATCTCGCTGCTCTTTGGCGCAGCGGTGCTGGCCATGGTGTCCCTCCTCTATATCGACTTCCGTCTGGTGCGCGCCGTCTTGTTGGCGCTCTCCGCCGGCCTCATGGCTGACATCTGGGGGATGGGTCTGGCCACCCTGCTGGGCTTCGAGATGGATGTGTTGGCCATGACCGTGCCCTTCATCATCCTGGCACTCTCGCACGGGCACTCGGTCCAGGTCTTGGCGCGGTACTTTCTGGAAGTCGAGCGGTTGAATGATCGAGTCACTGCTGGTGAGGAAGTCATCGCTAACCTCATGCGTCCGGCCTTTGCCTCGATCACCACGGACGCCGCAGGGTTTCTCACCCTGGTGATTCTGCCGTTTCCCATTTTGCAGTCGATGGCGGTGGTAGCCAGCGCCGGCATTGCCGCCATCTTTGTTACCACCTTCCTTTACATTCCGACGCTCTCTTCCTACCTGCCCATGCCCCCGCGAGGCATTGAAGAGCGGCGACGCAATGATCTCGTGGCCCGCTTCTTTGCCCCTCACGCCGGCGGCAGCGCCGTGGAGTTCCTGA
>CAZAYE010000094.1:447-8891 GCA_964489255.1 uncultured Enterobacteriaceae bacterium | reverse complement strand
CTGGCGCGGACCACCCAACGTGTCAAAATTGCGGTGGTTGGCAATGCGCTGCCGCTGTACGATCACCCCATCCGCGTGGCTGAGGAAATGGCTATGCTCGATGTTATCACTGGTGGACGTATGATCTCGGGCCAAGTCATCGGTCACGGCCCGGAATACTACTCCTACGGAGTGAATCCGACGTACGCACGCGAACGCTTCCGTGAGGCACATGAACTCATCATCAAAGCCTGGACTGATGATGGACCCTTCTCTTGGGAGGGCAAACACTACAATGTCCGCTATGTCAATCTGTGGCCCAAGCCGGTCCAGAAACCTCATCCACCGATCTGGATCCCCGGTATCGGTAGCTTAGAAACGATGGAATACGTAGCAAAAAAACGCTTTAGTTATTTTGCCCTGCCGTATTTCCATTTCGACATCTATCGTCGCAACTTTGAGCAGTTCCGCGAATGCTGCCGTCAAGAGGGCTACGAGATGGATCCTGAGCAGGCAGGCTATCTGATTCCGATTCACGTGGCCGAGACTGACGAGCAGGCCCGTGAAGAATATCAGCCGCATATCTGGTATTTCATGAAGAAACTCTTGTTGCTCCCGCCGGAGCTGGGGTTCCCGCCGGGTTATATCACCCCGCATTCATATCAGAACGTCGTTGGTTCCTTCACGCGTAAGAACTACATGGGCACGCAGAACACCTGGGAAGATTTGCTGGATGGGCGTTTTCTCCTGGCTGGGAGCCCAGCCACCGTACGTGAGCAGCTTCTCGCTATTCTGAAGGAGTTAGGCACCGGCATTATGCTCTGCCTGTTCCAAATCGGCTCGATGCCGCACGAACTTGCGCTCAAGAGCATGAACTTGTTCGCCACCGAAGTGATGCCGCAGGTGCGGGCAGAAGTTGACCAGAACCTCTTGAAGCGGCTCGGCGCAGCAACGGCATCCGGCATACCGCAGGAAGCGCGGGTGTAGTTGCAACAGGTTCGAGAAACATTTTCGCGAATTATGGGGGCAGCCCTCTGCGGCTGTCCTTCTTGTAGGGGCACGGCACGCCGTGCCCTTGCTCCAGAGGAGACCGAACTTGAAAGTATCTTTTCCCTCCCTCGCTTTTTTCCAGGCGTTGCAAACTTTGATGCGGCAGGACGAGCCGCGTTTCCGCCGCCTGGGCTTTGTCGATACTACTTTCGGCGTGCACATCCTCGGCCCCAACGGCCAGGAGTGGCGTTATTTGCTGACCTTCGAGGTATTCGATTGCCGTGAGGTGGCTGAAGTCAGCGGTTTCGATCTGACCGCCATTGACTTCGTCTTCACAGGAGACCTCGCTGCGTGGGTTGAGATGCTCGAGAACATCAGGCAGCACCACGGCGCTGACGTAACCCACTCGCTGAACACCCTCACCCATTTTGGTGAGCGGCTCACCGTCCTTTATGACGATCCAGACAATCGCGACAAGTTCTTCCGCTTTCAGGAGAGCTTGCAGGAATTCTTCGATTTGGCAAGCAAACTAGAGATAGAGTTCCTGCCGGGCGCGGAGCCGTTGTCAAATTCGCCACAGGGTGCAGAAGCCCGCAGTTAAGAAAAGGTCGGGCGACCAGGGGTGTCTTTACGACAGAAGCATGGGGTGGAGTTCTGCCGTGTTATTCCACCCCTACCCCTTGTCCGCACCTCCACACTCCTTCCGGGCGAGAATCCGGATTGACCGCGAAAACAGCGGTTCTATCCGCTGTGATAGCGAGACTGCCACTCGCTCGGGTCGTCCCCACAGCTCGCGCAGTGAGAGATGATGCAGTTCAATCTTCGACGAGAATCCGCAATCTCTGCTGGGGCAGATCGTCTGCGCAAAGGATGTTCGTTGGTTCGGTTTTCTTGACACAAAGCCCTCTGTCACAAAGCCTGTAGAGTTGTCTTAGCAGAGTGTTAAGAAAAAAACTAAGAAAGAACTCATCGACTTTGCGTTGCGGGAAATCATCCGCCGCGAGAAAGCCAAAGGCATTCTCGCCCTCGAGGGCAAGATCCAGTGGGAAGGTGACTCCAGGAAATGAGGAAAGGACGCTTTGCGGATCTTGGTTGATACGTCCGAGGCATTCGGAAAGATACCCACTACCATGAAACTTCCAAGTTCTTTGGATGCGTCCCCAATAAGAGTTCTTCGACGGCGATTCTGGTGAGTAAATCTTGAGCAAGAAGAAAGACGCCGGGGCTTTGCTGTATGGCGATGAAGTTGGCGAAATGCACCGGCATCGTGCGGTGATCATGCGAGACCAGTATCCGGCCTTCGCGCGCGGCGGCAGCCAAGACTTCTGGGTCTGGCAGCCCACGTATCTGGGCTTCGTCGGCGGTCCGGAAGTCCATGACAGGCGCGCGCCTTTGCAAGGCTTGTATAATTGTGTGATTGAAATCGGCGTCGGCTTGAAACTTGATCTTCACTGGTGAACCGGTTCAGGTACTACCGCCACAGTGGCCTTCTACCGTTTATAAGCGACGAGTCTTGCGTAGAGCTGAGGCTTATTCTGGCGCAGCTGCTCTATGTTCTGTTGGCGAGCCGTCTCGAACTCGGCTTCGCTCAGGCTCAGGTATGTGTCGATCTCTTTCTGGTTGGCTAAGTAGAAGGTAATCGCGCCGTACACTTCCTCCAGCGTCAGCACAGGAAAGTTTGCCTTGATACTCTCGGGCGACAGGCCGTCGCACCAGGCATATACGACCGAATCGAGTGAGACGCGCGAATCAGTGATGCGATAGGCTCCGTCAATTTGGGTGACGTAATCTTTCATACGACTGGTCCCTCGTAAGCTTCCGTAATAGTACTATTTTATCGTTTTACGCGCGAGACTGCCAAGTACATGAGCAACGGCAGCGACGAGTTTACCCCGAGTCCCCCGACCAGGCTAACTGATTACTCCAGTGTCACAGGTCCTACGGTGAGGTGATACGTGACGTCCCACGAGAAGGGCTCAGGAGCAAAAGGGCAGCCTTGTCATGCAGCCGAGATATGGGGGGTGTGTGGCCTTAGCGCGTTAATCAATTTAGGCAAGTCTGACACGATTTCTCCTAGAGAATTTTCGGGGAAGTGGCGGATATTATCCGGAAATCGCTGGGAAAGTTGTTCAGAAAGTCGATCGCGGAGCTCATTCTTATGAAAAAACGTCGCCAGATATCTATCTACTGGCGGTGCATTTTGAGCAGGGGCGGGAGTATGGGCGGGCGGTGCAGTATCACAGGCAGGCGGCGGAGATGGCGATGCGGCGGTCGGCGCCGTCGGAAGCGCTGCGGCATGTGACCACGGCTTTAGCGCTGCTCAGGAGGCTGCCCGAGACCCGCGAACGCACCCAGCAAGAGCTGGAACTGCACCTCCTGCTGGGATCTTTGCAGATGGCCACGCAGGGCTATGCTGCGCCAGAGATGAGGCAGACCTACACCCGGGCGCGAGATCTCTGTTACCAAATCGGGCAACCCTCGCACCAACTCTTCTATGCTCTGTTGGGGTTGTTCGCCTTTCACCTCATGCGGACAGAGTTGGAGAAGGCCTACGCCCTGGCGGAACAACTCGCTACCCTGGCGCACTCTCTCCAGGATCCCGCGCTGTGTGCTGAGGCCTACTTAGCGCTGGGCGCGACCGAGTTCCATCGGGGGGAGTTGGTGCAAGCCCGTGAGCACTTCGAGCGTGGCATTAGCTTCCCGCCTCCGCACCTGCCTTATGCCCATCTCGTCGACTTTGGCCAGGATCCGTGGGTGGCCTGTCTCTGCTATGACGCCTTCGCGCTGGCCCCTTTGGGGTATCTCGATCAGGCGCAGCAGCAACTCCAACAAGCGTATGACAGGGCCCAGGTGTTAGCGCATCCCTTCAGCCTGGGTTTTTGCCTAGAAGTCTGTTGCCATATCGCCCGCTTCCGTGGCGAGCCGCCAGCCGTCTATAAGCATGCCCAGGCCCTCACGGCCCTCTCGACCGAATACGGCTTCCACCACCGAGAGGCCAGTGGCTCGATCTATCGGGGGTGGGCGTTAACCGCACGACGGCAGACGAAAACCGGCCTAGCGCAGATTCGCCACGGCCTCGCCGCCTACCGCGCAGTGCAGGCAACGCTCCTCCAGCCGCTCTTTCTTGCCTTTCTGGTCGAAGCGGCAAGCCGCGGGCACCAAATTGCCGAAGGCTTGGCGGCGGTGACCGAGGCCCTCGAATTGACGCAACGCGCGGGGGAGCGGTTCTACGAGGCAGAGCTGTATCGGCTGAAAGGGCAGCTGACGCTGCAACAGGCGAACGTTCAAGGTTCAACGTTCAACGTCACCAATCCCCAAGCCGAAGCCGAAGCGTGTTTTCTCCAGGCCATTGAGATTGCCCGCCAACAGCACGCAAAGTTGTGGGAGCTACGAGCGGTGATGAGTCTCAGCCGCTTATGGGCCCGGCAAGGCAAGCGGCAACAAGCCCGGCAGCTGCTGGCCGAGATCTACGGCTGGTTCACCGAGGGATTTGATACGGTGGATCTTAAAGACGCCAAGGCCCTACTAAATGAACTTGTGTGAGGGAAAACCTTCTCCCTCCTGAGGTTCCCTCAGAGAGGCTCGGGCAGGGCGACGACCACAGTCTGTACGCCGTATTTCTCCTGCACCCTCTGCTCGATTTCGACGATGCGCTCCTGCACGGTGAGCCGCTCTTCGGGCCGCATCGGCACGTACACCCATAGGTGAATATCTTCTCCTTCGATGGGCTCACAGGGCACGAGTCGAACCTGGGGAAATTCTTTTTGGATGGCTAAAATGAGCTCCGCGGTAGCTAAACCCACAGTCGTCGCTGCCGGATGGTGAATAATCTGTGTCATATCGCTACTCTCACAGTGCCCACCCCATGTGGTGAGCGATCAGTTGGAATAATTCCCGTGCTCCGTCTAATCCAGCTTCAGCTTCCGCTTGAGAGATTGAATCTGCCGCATAGTCTACCGCAATACGTAAGCGATACAACGCTTCGAGTTTCTTCCGTAGCCCTGCCAACGTGGAAGGCAGCAGAGTAGGAGTGCCCCACCGACCACGACAAAACTCGTTGATCAGTCCACCATGCCGCCATAAACCCAATGCAGGATCGCCAACGGCTGCCCACATCGCTTGGTAGCACGCATAGTAGCTGCGCGTAGTACTTTCGCCGTAGAGTTGCTGGCCGTAACAGAGCTGGGCGGCTTGTAGTTTCTCCTTCGCGTTTGCCCAGCGACGCGCTTGTTCGGCAGCATCCATGATGCGTTCGTTCATCCCCATGTCAACGGAATTGTCATTGTCCACTAAAACACTAAGCGCAAGGCGCGAGCAAGCACCAAGGCTCACCTCCTGGATCTGTGTCGCCCTCATTCCATTTGCCTCGTAACGGTTGGTTTACCGAAGGGTTTGATACGAAAGATCTGCAAGAGGCCAAGGCGCTGTTAGAGGAACTTGTGTGAGCGAGGATTATCACCGTGCGGAAGTCTCGCCGCGCCTGTCCTCGGCTGCCTTCGGTACTCTCCTGTGGTATTGGTCCTGAAGGTTGAACTTCTCTCGTAACGCTACGGCATCCGCCCGATCAATAGGCCGCGTCGTATCCCGCTTCATACGATAGAGCAAGGAACGCTGACGCTGCAGTCCAAAACCAGTTTCGGGCAGGTCAAAACAAGTCTCAAACAAGTCCAAGGTAAGTCTAAGGCAAGCCTAAAATCAAGGGCGGGAATCCAACAAGAACGGAGTACGGCAGCGACGCTTGGCAAAAGCGACGGCAAACTGTTAACGCCAGCGATAAGTTATCGAAGCACGCGCGTTAAAGAGTGCATCGTTTTGACTGGAGGTTTCCGGGGGACGGGTGACCCAAAGCGGGCTATAAAAGAGCCCAACGTTTAGACTGAGTCTGTCGGTGAAGGGGTAGATGAGGCCGGTGGTCGCTGAGAACGTCCACGTGCCGGCCTCCAGACGACGACGGTCATGAAACCCAAAGGTGATCGCGTCAACTTGAAATCTCGTATCGAGAAAGTTTCCCGCCACTGCCAGGTAAGGCGTTAAACCTCCTACTCGCTCGATGCGGTACGATCCGCTCAGTTCGATCCCGCCGTATCGCAGTGTCGCAGTATCAGACGACTCTTTCTCACAGCCAAAAGGATTCTGCGGAGAACCTGGCTCGTGGTCTGCGACCTCATCGGGACAGGTATACGCTCCCTCCACCTCACCAAGCTGTCCATAAGCCCGTATACCAAAAGTCCAGGGCTTGCTCTCATACACGGGCCGTTCGAGAGCAAAGGCAAACAGGTTGGGCTTGACTCCAAAAATGCGGATAGGAGGCAGATACGACAACGTCAAAGCGAGCTTCCAGGGAAGGCCGATCGTCAGGCGTGGCCGAGCAAAGATAGGAGCTTTGTTCAGATCCTCTTCTTTGAGGCCGTTGAAACCCACGCGCCGCTTCGCTTTGCCGAGATGGGGAATCCAGTCCAACTCGAATCCGACCTCGACAGAGCCGGGTTCTCGACTGAACGGTGTCCCGAGGCCAGCGAGAAGGGCGACTGAAGTATAGTAGTTCATCGCCCACGCTTCGGGACGATCAGAGTCAAGGATTTCCGTTGTCTTGATCGCACCCTGGGCCAAGACTTCTCCGCGTAAGCTCAGGAAAAGGACACTGCCTACCCACATCACCTTTTTGAAAAAGGACCTCTGCATCGCTCCAGTTCCCTCCGCGTATTCGCTCCTGCGAGTATCGACGTGGCTTTTTAGGCGGGTGCCGACTCGCGGACAATGCTTCAGAAGGAGGTTTTTCCCTAATGCGTCAGAAGAAGCTGGGACTATACTTTGAGAGGGAGGGTAAGATGACACAGGGAGCAACCTGAGGTCAACGGGGAGAAGTCTATCACAGGTAGGGGCACGGGCGCAGCATGCTGCGCCCCTACAACTTACGGGCAGTTACCAAGAAATTGTTATGCACCCATGTTGGGGCTAACACTTGACACAGATCTGGAACAGTGTTCATGAGAAGCGGTACAGGAAGACGTGCCACGGATGCCCTGGCTCGCCTCCACTTAAGACATGAGGAGGCAAACCGCCATGGACAGTGAAGCAGGCGGCAGCCTGACCAGCAGTGTGACGATGTTTAACAGTCTTTTTGATTCAGGGCCGTTTCTTCCCCAAGGAGACTGCTACCTCTGGCAGCCGTGGTTAGTGGAGCTGCACGTGGTGTCAGATGTGCTTATCGTGCTTGCCTCCTATGCGATCCCGCTGACACTGCTTTCCGTCGTTCGTAAGAGACGCGATCTGCCCTCTAACTGGATGTTTTTGTTGTTTGGAACGTTCATCGCTGCCTGTGGGACGACCCATCTGCTGGCAGTTTGGACGCTTTGGCATCCTACCTACTGGCTGTCCGGCTTCATCAAGGCATTGACTGCCTTGGTCTCCCTGGGCACAGCTGTGCTGCTCGTGCGCATGGTTCCTCAGGTATTGACTCTCCCAAGCCCGACGCAGGTAGAAACAGCCAATCGAGAAGTGGAAAAACACCTCGTCGAGCGCCAGCGGGCGGAGGAAGCGTCACACCGTTATGCCGAACGCTTGCAGATCCTGCAGGAAGTGAACTGGGCCCTCCTCGCTGCCCAGTCTCCGCAGGAAATCACACGGGCTGTGCTTTCCCATATTCGACGCTTGGTCCCCTGCCAACGCGCCAGCGTGGCGTTGTTCGATTTTGACAGCGGCAAGGCGCAGTTCATGGCAACGGATGTAGATGGGGCATTGGGATCTGCAGAAGGAACCACTCTACCACTTGCGGACTTTTCCCCGCCCGAGGTCTTCAAGGGCCCAGTCCATATAGATTCCCGGGACGCGCTCAAGCACTTGCTCATCTACATTAAAGATATCGCCGCACTCGAGCCTCGCTCGCCTGTCTTGGAACGTCTGCTGGCTGATGGGCTTCACAGCCTGATCACCGTCCCCCTTATTGTCGAAGGGGAGGTCATCGGCCTCCTGAGCCTTTCCGCTGCCCGACCTGCGGCCTTTGAGTCTGAGCATCGAGCCATTGCCCACGAGGTGGCCGGCCAACTGGGGATTGCTCTCCGCCAAGCTCGTTTGCATGCGCAGGTGCGACGCTACGCCACCCACCTGGAGCAGCGGGTGGCCGAGCGTACGGCCGAACTGCGCCGACAGACAGACCTGTATGAAACCCTTCTCGGAGCCCAGAGTGACTTGGGCGAGGGCGTTGTGATTAGCGAAGGCGAACGTCTCGTCTATGTGAACGATGCCTTTTGTAAGCTCTTGGGGCGCAGTGCGGCTGAGGTTCTCGCCCTGCCGTCCTTCCTGGAGCTAGTCGTCCCGGAAGAACGAGCGGTGCTTGCCGAGCACTTACGCCGACGCCTAAGTGGGGAGAGCCGCACTGATCAGGGCGAGGCAACCATCCTGCACAAGAATGGCTACCGCATCAACATTGAGTATGCTGTCAAACCAGTGAGGACCGGTGGCCGCATACAATTGTT
>CAZAYE010000094.1:0-437 GCA_964489255.1 uncultured Enterobacteriaceae bacterium | reverse complement strand
TTGTTTGCCATTGTCCGCGACATCACTGAGCGCAAGCGGGCGGAAGAGGACTTGCTCCGTCTCTCTAGTGCGGTCAGGACATCTGTAGATAGCATCGTGCTCACTGATATCGAGGGAAGGATGATAGAGGTCAATGGCGCAACCCTGGCAATGTACGGCACGAACGACGAAGGAGACTTAATCGGCAAAAGCGCCTTTGAGCTTATCGTTCCAGAAGACCGAGAAAAAGCGTTTGCCGGTATGGGGGAGGTGTTGGAAAAAGGGTACGCCAGAGGGAAGGAGTACCGTGTCATCAGCAAAAACGGCGGCAAAATTGCCGTGGAGATGAGCGTCACCCTTATAAGAGACGCAAAGGGCAAGCCGATCGGATTTGCCGGCATAAATAGTGGTCACTAGTTTTTTGGGACATTGAATTCATTGACATTATGGCGCTTCAG
>CAZAYE010000093.1:6344-8909 GCA_964489255.1 uncultured Enterobacteriaceae bacterium | reverse complement strand
GTCCCGGTGGGCTGTGGATCCTCTCACCCGCAGGCAAGCACTTGGGGACGATCAAGGGCCCCGAGCATCCTCACAACCTGGCCTGGGGAGATGATGATGGAAAAACCCTTTACCTGACGGCGCAGACGAGCGTGTATCGGCTGCGCTTGAATGTTGCTGGTGTCCGACCGGGAGCTTAGCAATATGAAGAAATCTCTCCCGCCAGGGGAGAGGGGACCCGAGATCAAGGGTGCAGGTTGAATAACCGTAGAGTCACTATGAACGAATCGAGAGGAGGCTTCCATGAGACTCGCAGGTAAAATCGCACTGGTCACTGGTAGTAGCCAAGGCATCGGCCGCGCTATTGCAGAGCGTTTCGCTCAAGAAGGCGCCGATGTGGTCATTAACTACAACCGTACTCCTGGTGGAGCTGAAGAAGCATTGCGCAACGTCGAGGCGGCTGGACGTCGTGGTTTGATCGTCAAAGCAGACCTCTCCAACACAACTGAAGTGCGCAAGCTCGTCGCTACCGCCATTGAGCACTTCGGACGGCTTGATGTGCTGGTCAACAACGCCGGCATTGAAACTCACGCGCCGTTCTGGGAAGTGAGTGAAGAAGATTTCGACCGGGTGCTTAACGTCAACCTCAAAGGTGTCTTCTTCGCCACACAGGAAATAGTCAGGCATCTGATCAAAACCAAGCGGCCTGGCAAGATCGTTAACATCAGTTCAGTACACGAGGAGTTACCCTTCCCGAACTTCGCGGCGTACTGCGCCAGCAAAGGTGGACTGAAGATGCTCACCCGCAATCTCAGCGTGGAACTGGGACCGTTCGGTATCACTATTAACTCGATCGCGCCGGGAGCGATTGAGACGCCGATCAACACCAAGCTGCTCAATGACCCCCAGAAGCTCGGCACCCTGCTCTCGCAGATCCCACTCTCGCGACTCGGAAGGCCTCATGATGTAGCGGGCTTGGCTGTCTTTCTGGCCTCGTCCGATGCCGATTACGTGACTGGGTCTACCTATTTCGTCGATGGCGGGCTGACGTGGAATTACCAGGAGCAGTAATCGGTAGAGTGCATTGCCAGCACCGTTCAATCGGTGCGCGGAGCGCACCCTGCCACTTAATGAATGAAGCAATTCCCACTTTACGGACGCTTTTGTTGCTGCGCCCACTCGCGCACGCGGCGGATCCATACCGTCCGCTTCATCGTTTGACTGTCTTCGACAAACTGGGTGATGATTTTACTCGTCAGACTAGGGAAAGCCACGCTCGCTTCTTGCAGTTGGTACTGTCCATTTTCGAGAAGTTTGTAGATCGTGACCTCTCTCCCATCGCAACGCCACACTTCCGGGACCCCGACCGCTGCATAGATCGGCAATTTGTTGAGCGACGGGCTGGTAATGTCAACTTCAATGACCAAATCTGGAGGCGGATCAATTGCCAGATCGATCTCTTCTTTGGCCCTGATATGCTCTGCATTTTGCATGTAAAAGCAAGTGTCGGGCTCGAAGCCTTTGAGGAGATCCTCTCGTTTGAAGGTAGTCGAGCCAGCGTTGACGACATCAACTTCCATTCCCTCAGCGAGCATCTCAATGAAAGCAGCGAGGGTCCGGTTAACAGTTTCATGCTTAAAGGACGGGGCCATAATCTCTAACACCCCCCGGTCGTAGGCAAAATGCGCGGCGTGGCTGTCTTGGAAATCCGCTAGCAGCCGCTCGTACGTCGCCCAACTGACCCCGTGTAGGATCATGCGCTGCCCCATCTCCTGCGGGGTAACCTGTCGTGATGCGGGGAGAGCTGCTTCCTGAGATGTCTGCATACGATCTCCTCTTTGCAGAGAGCATACCAGAAATCAGAGAAAGAGGCAGGCGGCTCGTGGTCGTCGCGCCCGTGCCCAACACCTCGCGCTGGGGACAAAGCCGCCAGTGGCACCCTCTGCCAGCATGCACAGTTTTAGCATAGATGCAGCAGTAGAATGCGCTCCCGACACTTTCACCGAGTGAACAGCATCCAACACTCGTGGCGAAAAAAGGATTCCTCCTCAGAGGACTTGCCTACCTGGGGTTTATCAGTATCGGCGTGCCTGATGGCCTGCTTGGTGTTGCGTGGCCGTCGATTCGTACATATTTCCAACTTCCGTTCGATGCTTTGGGACCACTACTGGCGATGTCCACGTTCGGCTATGTCCTGTCCAGCTGTAGTAGTGGACGTGTCCTTTCGCGCATGAACGTGGGAGCCTTGCTGGCATTAAGCTGCCTGGCGACTGCAGCAAGTCTGCTCGGGTACGCGCTGACGCCGTACTGGTGGGTCATGGTGGCGTTTGGCTTTTTGGCCGGTTTGGGCGCCGGGGCGATTGATACTGGCCTGAATACCTACGCCGCGACTCACCAGAGCGCCCGGACGGTGAACTGGCTGCACGCGTGCTATGGCGTTGGGGCAGCCGCAGGTCCTGTCATCATGACCAGCGTGCTTGGCGCGGGTCTCCGCTGGCAGTGGGGCTACAGTCTCGTCGGCTTAGGACAACTGGCCTTGGCGGTATGTTTCGGGTTGACGTCCAAACTGTGGCCCGCCTCTGACGG
>CAZAYE010000093.1:3689-6334 GCA_964489255.1 uncultured Enterobacteriaceae bacterium | reverse complement strand
CAACACCCTTCAGCTCCCCGTCGTGTGGTTGAGCATTGCTGCATTTTTCATCTACACGGGCCTTGAAGCCGTTGCTGGAGCGTGGGCGTATAGCTTGTTTACCGAAGCGCGGTCGATCCCGATGCACGTGGCAGGGATGTGGGTCAGCGTGTACTGGGGCGGTTTAACGGTCGGTCGACTTATTTTCGGTGTGATTGCGAGCTGCGCGCCAGTGTCTCGGCTTCTTGCTTTATGCATTGCCGGTATTGCTGCGGGTGCGGCTCTCATTTGGCTTAACCTCTCTCATGCGCTCAGTTTCCTCGGTCTGGCGCTCGTGGGGTTGGCGTCAGGGCCGATCTTCCCGTCGCTGATTGCAACGACGCCGAACCGGCTGGGAGAGGCGCATACAGCCAACGGTATCGGCTTTCAGATTGCCGCGGCGGCGCTTGGTCAGTCTCTGCTACCAGCGGTTGTGGGAATGCTCGCGCACCGCTTCGGCTTGGAGATTGTTGGACCTGGGCTGTTCACTGCTGCAGTCTTGTTACTCAGCGTGCAGGTGCTGCTCTGTGCGATTCCTGCGGCAAAGCCACAGTCCTGCGGGAGACAGAAGCACTTTGTCACACCATCTGCAAATACTCTGACCTAGCAGGGTGCTGAAAAAGCCTCTGTAGAAACGCGAAATGTCGTGGGGTCCTAGCCCCGCAGAATCTTCACGGATCCGCGACATCTCGCGGGTTCCTCTCACTACCCCACTGCCCTAGAATGCTTGTAGAAAGGCTAGGGCCGTTGTCAGCCTCTTCGCCGAGCCTGTCTTGCGCGTAGTCGAAATGGGCCAAAGCAAAAGATACCTATGCGACTTCACTCGACAATCGTTTACATCCAGCCTCCTGCAGCCAAGAGAGGGACTATCCGAACGCTGACTATTGCCTAGTGAAGCACTAGGGAACTGTGCGTGGCATGCCTCTTGCGCAAAGGAAAGTGTGGAAGGGGATGCTATGCTGAAGATCACGCCAATGCAAGGAAGCGACACCGTCACACGGCTACAGATCGAGGGACATATCTTACACCAAACGGTAGGAGAACTGAGAGCAGCGTGTGAGGCGAGACTCGCCGATCACCACACCCTCCTCTTAGAGGTCTCAGGGATACGGTTTGCCGATGCGGCGGGCATCGATCTGTTCCATGACCTGAGACAGAGAGACGTGGTGTTGGTCGGATGTTCAGGGTTTCTCAGAGAGCTGTTACATCAGGACAGGGCGGAAGACAGGGTGAGGCCGGAACAGACCCGCGGGGACGACGCTGTCCGTGAGACCCAGCTCCTTGAAAGGTTGCGTCGCGGTGAGGACGAAGCCTTCGCGACGCTCGTGCGGCAGTATGGCAGCCGATTGCTGGCTGTTGCCCGACACCTGCTCGGCAATGAGCACGACGCGCAGGATGTTTTGCAGGAAGCCTTTCTCTCAGCCTTTAAAGCCATCGATCAGTTTACCGGGAATGCGAAGCTCTCAACCTGGCTCCACCGGATCGTAGTGAATGCCGCTTTAATGAAGCTGCGAAGCCGTCGGAGGAGGCCAGAAGAATCGATCGAGGAACTACTCCCTCACTTCGATGGACAGGGCGAATGGGCGAGCGGAGTGACCCCCTGGAAGGCATCAAGCGAGGTGTTGCTGCAGCGTCAAGAAACGCGGGCATTGGTGCGGCAGTGCATTGACCGCCTCCCCGAGACCTATCGCACCATACTCATGCTCCGAGATATTGAGGAACTGGACACGGAAGAGGTAGCGAGCACCTTGGGGATTACGGCAAACGCCGTCAAGATCCGCCTGCATCGCGCCCGGCAAGCTTTGCGCGCGCTGCTGGAGAAAGAACTTGCTACTCCCCGATCACACTGCTCGCCTTCTCTCTGATCTCTCACCGCACAATTGATTGACGATACCCATTTGCCGTCTTGTCCACCCCCGAAGGGTCAGGTATGAAGACGGACGATGCCACAAGAAGAAGGGGATGCAAAACTCAGCACTGACGTGAATGAACCGCAGCGGCTTGCGGAAGACGGTGCGCTGCGCGCGATTGTAGAGGGGGTTGAGGCCGAGACTGGAGACCGGTTTTTTTACTCTCTCGTGCGCCATCTGGCTGCTGCGCTCCACGCGCAGTATGCGTTTGTCTCCGAATTCACTGAGGACAGACAACACTTTCGCACCCGCGCGCTGTGGGGGCGTGGTGACTTCCTGCCCAACTTTGAGCTTCCTCTTGCCGGTACCCCGTGCCAAGCGGTACTGAGCGGTCAGACGTGTCACCATCCCGAGCGTCTGCAAGCTCTGTTTCCAGAAGATAAGGGCCTCGTGGAGTGGAGAGCCGAGAGCTATTGTGGCGTACCCCTTCTGGACTCTTCTGGGACGGTCGTTGGCCATCTCGCTATCCTGGACGATAAGCCCATGTGGGATAGTTCCCGCGGCCTTTCCATCCTGCGCATCTTCGCGGCGCGGGCCCGGGCAGAGATTGAGCGCCTCCGTGTTGAGACAGTCCTGCGCGAGAGCGAGCGGCAGTACCGAGACCTGTACGACGAAGCCCCCCTCATGTATCTGTCGGTCGGGACCGACGCCCGTATCCGCCGGGCGAATCGCCACGCAACTACGCTCCTAGGCTATCCGCTCGACCAACTGCTAGGA
>CAZAYE010000093.1:0-3679 GCA_964489255.1 uncultured Enterobacteriaceae bacterium | reverse complement strand
GCTAGGACGTATAGTGTTCGAGCTCCTGGCCGATACGCCGAGCGGGAAGCAGAAAGCCCGGATGATTTTTGCGCGATTCCTCGCTGGTCTGGAGACGCTGAATGAAGAGCTTGAATGGCGGCGTGTCGATGGCTCTGCGCTGTGGACTCAGGCCTCGATACGGCCGATCCACAATGCGCAAGGCCACGTCGAAGCCACCCGTTCCACACACGTTGACATCACTGATCGCAAGCGAGCGGAGGAAGCGCTACGCCTCAGCGAGGAACGTCTGTCCCGCATTCTTGGCTCAGCGATGGACGGCATCGTCACTTTTGATAGGACCCATCGGATTGAGCTCTTCAACCAAGCGGCAGAGAAGATCTTCGGCTGCCCAGCAACTCGGGCGATCGGCCAGTCATTCGACCGTTTTCTGACCATCGGATTCCGACAGGCGCTCGAGCATACCTTGCTTGCGTTCGAACGGCGTGAGGAAACGTCGCCCTATATCTTGGTGCCAGAGGGGCTTACGGCCAGACGGGGAGACGGACGAGAGTTTCCCATCGAGGCGACAATTTCCCATGTCGAGGTCGAAGGTCGGATGCTGTACACGCTCATCATCCGAGACGTCGATGAGCGCCGACAGGCAGGGGAACGCTTACGCCAGCTTCAGTTGCACAGCGCCTATCTCCAGGAAGAAATCCGCTCTGTCCACAACGTCGACGAAATTGTTGGGCAGAGCCGTACGCTCAAGGAGGTTCTCGATCAGGTCTATTTGGTTGCAGGGACAGACTCGTCAGTGCTTATCCTGGGTGAAACAGGAAGCGGCAAGGAACTGATCGCCCGTGCCGTGCACTCGCAGAGTAAGCGCAAAGACCGACCGCTTATCAAAGTGAACTGTGCGGCGCTACCGGCCGGCCTGATCGAAAGTGAATTCTTTGGGCACGAAAAGGGTGCATTCACTGGCGCAACCGAGCGACGCATGGGCCGCTTCGAACTTGCTCACGGCGGCACCATTTTTCTTGACGAGATTGGCGAGATCCCTCTCGACCTGCAGGCCAAGCTCTTGCGCGTCCTACAGGAACATGAATTCGAGCGAGTGGGAGGCAGCAAAACGATCACGGTCGATGCCCGTATTATTGCCGCCACTAATCGTGAGTTGCTCAAAGCAATGACTGAAGGCAAGTTCCGCCAGGACCTCTACTACCGTTTGAATGTCTTTCCTATACGCCTTCCTCCGTTGCGTGAGCGGGTGGAAGATATTCCATTGCTCGTCCACTATTTTGTCGCTCGCTACGCCGCCAAGATCGGCCGGCAGATCTCCCGCGTTCCCCGAGAGGTGATGCAACGGCTGACTGCCTACAGCTGGCCAGGAAACGTTCGTGAGTTGGAAAATGTAATCGAACGGGCGGTGATCCTCTCTCCTGGACCCGAACTCGTCATCGCGGCTGATATGTTGCCGACCTCCCCCTCTCTTTCACAAGTCAACACGGCGATTCAGCCTCACCCTGCTGATCCTTCTGATCCTGCCAGTCCAGTGATCCAAGCTCACGTTCTTGACTCCTCCACTCCTCTTTCCCTAGAGCAACTCGAACGCAATCACATCCTGTCGATCCTCAAACAAACCCACTGGCGCATTGAGGGACCACAGGGTGCGGCCTCTCTGCTGAACATGCATCCAAGCACCCTGCGCAGCCGCATGAAGAAGCTCAATCTCCACCGCAGTACCGCAGAATCCTCATAGGTCCACGAAATGTTGCGGGGCTCTTTCCACGAACCCGTCGTCCTCTCTCGTTTCAGAAGATGAACGAATCGTTGCTAAGCCCCTGAAACGTCCGGCTCGGATTCGCCTCTAACATAAGGGGAGCCCGACTTCGACAGCGCGCGAAGGGGAGCCCGTGATCCGCTATCGTCGTGTGCGCAATGCCGAAGATGTTGAAACCGGATGTGCACCGCCCCGCGAAATCCTCCTGGCAGCATAACAGTGAAACTGCTCATACTGCCGCGGCATCTCAGCAGCAGAAGAATGGAATTCATCGAACCCCCAAAAGCGCTGGATAAAGCCAACCCCAACACAGTCTCGGCACCAGCCACTGGGCTGTACGAGCTGCAACAAGGAGAGCCATCGTGACCGCAGAAGAGCAAAGGCTACAGGAATCGCGCGAGCGCCACGTCCACTGGAAGCGCTGGGGTCCCTACCTCAGCGAACGCGCCTGGGGCACGGTCCGCGAGGACTATAGCCCCTACGGCGCGGCCTGGGATTACCTCCCGCACGATCACGCCCGTTCGAAGGCGTATCGCTGGAATGAAGATGGCCTGGGCGGCATCTCCGATCGGCAACAGTTCATCTGCTTTGCGTTGACCCTGTGGAATGGCTGTGATCCCATTCTCAAGGAACGGCTCTTTGGTCTGACGGGCAGTGAAGGGAACCATGGAGAGGATGTCAAGGAGTATTACTTCTATCTCGACTCCACGCCTACCCACTCGTACATGAAGTATCTCTACAAATATCCCCAGGCCGAATTTCCCTACACCCGGCTGGTCGAAGAGAACCGCCGCCGTGGCCGGAACGCGTTCGAGCTTGAGCTTATCGATACTGGTGTGTTCAATGACAACCGTTATTTCGATGTCTTTATTGAGTACGCCAAAGCTACCGCTGAAGACCTCCTGATTCGCATACAGGTCGTGAACCGGGGGCCAGACCCAGCCCAGTTGCACCTGTTGCCAACGCTGTGGTTCCGCAATACCTGGTCCAGCGGTCTCGATGTGCGCCGTCCCCACCTGCGTGGCCTCAATGACACGACCATCGAGCTCACGCATGAGTACTATGGCCAGCGCTGGCTCTCCTGCGAGGGAACGCTAGAGTTGCTCTTCACCGAGAACGAGACCAATCTCCGCCGGCTCCACGGCGCCGAAAATCGCACCCCGTATGTGAAAGACGGTATCAACGATTACATCATGCATGGCGTCCGCGAGGCAGTAAATCCTGAACGGACGGGCACCAAAGCTGCTGCACACTATCCTTTGACCGTCGGCCCGGGAGAGACAGTGACCGTGCGGTTACGGTTTACCAATACCGCGCCTGACAGCGGAGACCCCTTCGGTGAGGACTTCGATCAGATCTTCTCGGCACGCCAAGGTGAAGCCGATGAGTTTTATACCACGGTCATCCCCCAAGAGCTCTCACCAGACGCCCGTAACGTTATGCGTCAAGGATTCGCTGGGCTCCTGTGGAGCAAGCAGTTCTATGCTTACGACGTGAGTCGGTGGCTCAGAGGCGATCCGGCAGAGCCTCCGCCGCCCACCGAGCGGCTGCGTGGGCGCAACCACGAGTGGACGCATCTGTACAACGCTGACGTCATCTCGATGCCGGACAAGTGGGAGTACCCCTGGTACGCCGCCTGGGACCTGGCGTTTCATTGCCTCCCGCTTGCTTTGGTAGACTCTGACTTCGCCAAGGAGCAGCTCATCCTGCTCCTACGCGAGTGGTACATGCATCCGAATGGACAACTGCCCGCTTACGAGTGGGCCTTGGCCGACGTGAACCCACCAGTGCACGCCTGGGCGGCTTGGCGCGTCTACAAGATCGAGCAGAAACGCCGGGGTACGGGCGATCGCAAATTCCTCGAGCGCGTCTTCCATAAGCTTATGCTCAACTTCACCTGGTGGGTCAACCGCAAAGACGCCGAGGGGAGGAACATCT
>CAZAYE010000092.1:3752-8934 GCA_964489255.1 uncultured Enterobacteriaceae bacterium | reverse complement strand
CCTTCGATCAGCTCACCATAATGGACCCCAGAAGGACAAGCTGTTTCACACGCCCGACACCCCAGACACAGATCCAGGTGGCGGACAACCTCAGCATCAACAGCAAAGCGACCTTCGTGTAGCGAACGCATGGTAGCAATACGGCCGCGTGGGGAGTCCATCTCCGTGCCTAATTCGACATAGGTCGGGCAGAACGACAGACAGAGTCCACAGTGGACACAATCGAAAAATTTTTCGGGATCGACGAAGTTAGTGTGAGTCATAAGTAGCGGTCAGCTCTCAGCTTTTTCATTCCGCAATCCGTAATCTACCATTTGTCAGATTCCGCCAACAAACCGCCCAGGATTTAAAATACCGCGCGGGTCGAGCGTGTCCTTTAACCTTTTCATTAAGGGCAATGCAGTGCCGACGTGACCCCATACGTCCAGCCGATCTTTGAGCGCCGGGTCAATGGCTTCGACTACTACGTATCCTCCAAGCCTCTTGGCGAGAATGCGCAGCCAATCCACGAAGGAGAGCAACTTCTCAGGAGAAAGAGGCTCAGAAGGCGGGACGCGGCTATAAACAATCCCGTTTCCCGCACGGACCAGCAACTGCATAGGCAAGCCGCGTAAGGTTCCTTCTTCCTCTAGGTCCTTACAAAACGCAGCTACACCAGCCGGCAGGACGCTAGCTTTGCAGCGGAGCATAGTCTCGTGAGACACGGGGAAATCGCGTAACCTACACATGAGGTCCCGGTCACCTTCCTCTTCCCATTCATCGACCTTCGGTTCCCCGTCTCCGACTAAATCACGGATGCGTGCACGCTGGTAGGTGACTTCCTCAGCAATCCCAGCGAAACCGACCAAGAGGTGGTACGCACCGGATTGATTTGACTGTTTTTCCTGTAAGTCAAAGTTCGCCAACTCCAGGAAAGAGGGCTGCAGCTCGGAACCCAAAAGACTCAGCGCCAGCTCCATCGCCTTCTCGGCTGAAGGGAAAGCAAGAGAGAGCACTGCTTGCGTTTCCGGTCGCGGCCGTACCTTGAAGGTCGCCTCGACAATTACCCCGAGAGTACCAAACGATCCGCAATAGAGCTTGGGGAGGTCATAACCAGCCACGTTCTTGACGACGCGGCCCCCCCCTTTGATTACCGTGCCGTCCGCCTGGACGGCTTTGAGACCGAGGAGGAAGTCACGAATCGTCCCTTGCGACAGACGAGACGGGCCGCTCAAGTTGGCAGCGATGATACCGCCGATTGTCGCCTGCTCGGGCAGAGGTGGATCAATGGGTAACCACTGTCCATGTTCATCCAGCACTTCTTGCAACCGAGCCAGAGTCACTCCGGCCTCAACGGTGACAGTCATATCAGTGGGCTGATAGTCAACGAGCCGATCCAGACGTTGCAGTGAGAGCGCCACGTCGTAGCGTCGCGGGACACCTCCAATGTGAAGAAACGCGCCATGCCCAGCCGGAACTACAGCAAGATGTTTCTCATCTGCAGCCCGAAGTACTTCAGAGACTTGTTCAATGGACTCAGGAAAGATTACCTTTCGCGGTTCCCGTCCATCGATGGCGAATCGCCGTCGGTCATCCACGGACCCCCGCAGATCCGAGTTCGCAAGGTCAAGAAGCATGGATTCAGATAACAAAGATTCAGCCATGAACAGACAGTCTCCTTTTTCTTACCAATCCCCAACCCCCAGCCCCTAGCCCCTTCCTACAGCGGCGCTTGTCGCCTTGGTATCCGCACATCGATACACCCATGAGGTGTAGGAATGATCTTGTGAGGATTACAGCGATTGTCCGGATTGAAAACTGAACGAATGTGGCTCATGACCAGCAGATCCTCGGGGCTGAAGATCAAGGGCATCTGTCCCATCTTCTCCACGCCGATGCCATGCTCGCCAGTGAGGCTGCCGCCAAGGTCAACGCAGGCCTTGAGGATTTCCTGTCCCGCTTTCACGACGCGCTCAGTTTCGTCGGCGTTGCGTTCATCGTACATCAGGATCGGATGGATGTTGCCATCGCCAGCGTGAAAGACGTTAGCGATGCGTAAGTGATACTTCTCCGCCACAGCGGCAATGGTCCGGAGAATCTCCGGCACTTTCGTGCGCGGGACGACCCCATCCTGCGTGCAATAGTTCGGCGCAAGACGCCCCACCGCGCCAAACGCGCGCTTACGGCTCTTCCACAAGGCCATGCGTTCAGCCTCATCGCGGGCGACACGCACCTCGCGTGCATGGTTTTGCTGGCACACGTGCATAATCTTAGTAGTCTGAGGGTCGAGTCCGGCAGCCAAACCGTCGAGCTCGATAATCAGGACAGCCCCAGCGTCGGTCGGGAATCCGAAGCGAAATGCGGCTTCTACCGCCTGAATGATGAGATTGTCCATCATCTCCAAAGCCGCGGGGACGATGCCTGCGGCGATGATATCGGAGACTGTCTGCGTCGCTTCATGAACCGACTCGAAGACCGCGAGGAAGGTGCGGTAGGCTTGTGGCTGACGGGTGAGGCGAAGCGTCGCTTGGGTCACTATGCCGAAGGTGCCTTCCGCACCAATGGTGATACCACGCAAGTCGTACCCAGGCACATCCTCGACCGCTCCCCCCAGATTGGCCACCTCGCCATCTGGCAGAACGATTTCGAGCCCTAAGACGTGATTGGTCGTCACTCCATATTTGAGCGTGTGTGGACCACCTGAGTTCTCCGCGATGTTGCCACCGATCGTGCAGGCCTGCTGACTGGATGGGTCCGGGGCGTACTGAAACCCCTGGTTTTTGACGGCATTGCTCACCCACAGATTCACGACCCCAGCTTGGGCGATGACGTAACGATTGAGCAGATCGATATGCACGATTCGGTTCATACGGCTCAGGCCGATCATGACCGGCGCTTCCACAGGTAAGCATCCGCCGCTTAGGCCGGTTCCGGCCCCCCGGGGAACGAAGGCGATCTTCTCTCTGTGCAAGAACCTGACAACCGCTGCCACTTCCTCAGTTGAGCACGGTAAAACCACAGCTTCAGGAACAGCTTTTTCCAGGGTGTAGCCATCGCATTCGTAGACCGAGAGTGCCGTGGATTGGGTCACCAGGCCATCAGGGCCAACGATATCGCGGAGATGGGAGATGAGAGTGGGATCCATAGTCGCAGCTCATCGTAAGTGACCTGCCACACAGGTCTAAGTCCCCTCTCCCCTTGTGGGAGAGGGACAGGGTGAGGGGGCAGTCGATTGGGGATTTCGTATTGCGGATTGCCGAATGAAAGAGTTTTTCAATCTGAGATCCGCAATTGACAATCCGCAATGGTATTCCCCCATCCTGACCTTCCCCCGCAAGGGAGGAAGGAACTCAAACGCCCAGCGCAGGGTTAGAAAGCCTTGGTTCTCCTCTTAAAAATTGTAACTTCCGTCCCAACAGTATACCCTCTACACCGCCGGTCTCCGACGGATCATGCGGTTCACGGTATACTGTAACAACACCTCACCTTTCTGGTTGATGACCTGCTGCTCGGAGGTCACAATTCCGCGATCCGCTTTTGAAGTCTCGCGTTTGGCAAGCACTTTGACCTTAACGTGCACGGTATCTCCGCAGCGCAGGGGCGCGGGGATCTTCATCTCTTGCACGCCGAGCAGGGCCATGCCGCCACGCACGAGTCCAGACTGAATGGTCATCCCTTCAGACAGCGCAAAGGTGAGCGAGCCTGGCGCGATGCGGCTTCCAAAAAGGCTCTGATTTTTGACAAACTCCATGTCGATGAACAATGGCTCATGGAATCCAAAGAGGTTGACGAACGTGACGATGTCGGTCTCGGTGATCGTTCGCGCGTGAGTGGAATATTCAGCTCCAATCTCGAAGTCTTCAAAATACTCGACTGCCATGACTGCTCCTTCCCGTGCAGGGCAGTCTTATGGGTTCTGCCGTCGAAGTCAACAGGTAGGGAACTACGATCAGGGTGTTGACAAATGAGGACCTCTGACGTTCACTACGGGGCTATGAAAAAATGCGTCGCTGTTGTTGGAGCTACTGGGATTGCTGGGCAGCAATTCTTAGTTGCCTTACAGGACCATCCATGGTTTGAAGTGAGTCTGCTGGCTGCTTCCGAACGTTCTGCCGGGAAGAGCTATGCTGAAGCTATTCGCGATCCTAAGACCGGAGCCCGGCGTTGGTGGTGTCAGGAAGAACCTCCTCCGCAGACGCTTTCCTTACCAATCTATGAGGCCACCTCACTGAACCTGAACGGCATCGATTTGGTGTTCTCGGCAGTTGAGTCAGAGCCGGCTCGCGAACTCGAGCCTCTGTATGCTAAGACTACGCCAGTCGTGAGCACGGCCTCGGCATTTCGCTATGAGCAAGACGTGCCCGTCTTTATCCCAGGCGTCAACCTTGATCACGTCCGCCTGCTTGATACCCAGAAGAAGAGGCGCAGCTGGCAGGGATTTATCGCCACTCAACCGAACTGCACAACCATCGGCTTGGCAATCACGCTGAAGCCCCTGTTCGATAACTTTGGTCTCAAGCAAGTCATCATGACCTCGATGCAGGGAGTGTCTGGGGCCGGCCGTTCACCTGGCGTCATTGCCCTCGACATCCTCGACAACATCATCCCCTTCATCTATGGCGAAGAAGAGAAAGTCGAGAAAGAGACTCGCAAGATCTTAGGCAGATTAGGTGAAGGACGTATCACACTGGCGGACTTTGCCGTTAGTGCGACCTGCACCCGAGCAGCCGTACTCGAAGGTCACACCGAAGCGGTCCTCGCGTCTATGGCAAATCCATGCTCAGTCGATGACGCCCGCGCAGCGATGATCGAGTTCGGCAGAGAGTTTGTCAGCCTCGGACTACCGTCGGCGCCGAAGCATATGATCATCGTTCACGATGATCCGTTCCGACCTCAGCCTCGTCTCGACCGTGACGTTGAGGACGGTATGGCCACCTCGGTTGGCCGCTTGCGCAAGGACAACGCTCTGGAAAACGCGGTCAAATATCTACTGGTCAGTCACAATACCAAGATGGGTGCGGCGAAGGGTGCGGTGTTGATGGCGGAGTACCTCTTGCAGAAAGGCTACATCTAAAAACAAGAGGGGCGCAGCTTCGGCCTAGCTTTTTTCCGCCGGCCATGCACCCCTCTTGCTGTTCTTACAAAGGGCGGTCTGTCGAACGCTCTGCCTTTTTCACACTTTCCCAGACAAAGTGAACGCGAT
>CAZAYE010000092.1:0-3742 GCA_964489255.1 uncultured Enterobacteriaceae bacterium | reverse complement strand
CGATCGACTCCATCGCCGCAGCCACCGCGCGTCCCTGACCCAATCCGGCCCCTACTGCCGCAATGCCAATTCCGAGACCCGCGGCCAGGGCAATTAATCCGCTGGTACCGCCCTCGCCCTCCTGGGCCGCAGCCATCCCGGTGGTGGTCAGCAGCATTAACACTGCCAACGCGCAAATTGTCCACACTTTCTTCATACCTCTCTGCTCCTTTCTCGCCTTCCTCACAGACGAAGACCAGGGCACGCCTCTCTTATCCTCCTCGCCTCTCCTCGCCCCCTGCGTCTGTAGAATGGCATTTGGTTTAGCTTGTTTATTAATGATGGCGATCATCGTGCCCGGCGACAGCTAGGGAAACGTACACCATGCTCAGCAAGGTGAATACAAACGCTTGCACCAGAGAAACGAACGCTCCCAGCATATAGAAAACGACCGGAATGACAACTTTTGTGAGGTCAGTAAAGATCTCTAGGACGACGTGGTCACCGGTCATATTGCCGAAAAGTCGCAGCGAAAGAGAAAACGGACGCACGAGGTTGTCGATCAATTCCAAGGGAACCATGAGGATACCGAGCCACCAGATCGGCCCGACGAAGTGCTTCAGATATCCCACACCTTGCTCACGAAAGCCATACGTGTTGTAGGCGATGAAGGACAATACCCCGAGAGCCAGGGTAATGTTGAAGTTACTGGTCGGCGGGGAAAAACCCGGTAAGAGACCGACCAAATTGGCGCAGAGAATGAAGAGAAAGAAACTGCCGTAGAGATGAACGTAGCGCCGTCCATTGTGCCCTAACACCCCCTCGGCCATACCTGAGACCCCCTCAGCAAGCAGTTCAGCAAGATTACGGAGGGTCAACGAGTCATCGGGGACGGCTGCATCACTAGCAGCAGCCAACTGGCGGTTTGCCAAGTAGGCGAAAAGAATCAAACCAGCGACCACAAGTAGAGACGTCGCGGCATGTTCATGTCCATGTTCATATAAGGTACTAAGGCCAGGGATGATTGAGACCCAGGCGAAGGGGTGATGCTCCATTGTTCTTCCGTTTGAGGAATTTACGTTTTATGCTCTTCATTTCTTACTGGACAGCCGGGCAAAGAAACCAGCGAACGCTTTCATGATGCGTCAGTGCTGGCTTCTCGTGAGCTGGCCCGTGAATTAGACAGCGTGACTATCACGCACGCCAACAGCAGTAAAGAGACCCCACAGGCGAAGCTGCCGGCCTGCACCGGATAGCGAACAAACAAGGCACTCAAGAGAAGGAGAAAGAGTACCCCTTTCGCCGAGAACCACAATGCAGCACGCGCTTTTCCACTGATCCACTTATCGGTCGGCGGCACCAGGACGGTCCGCACGACCTTCTTCAGTAGCCAGAAATTGAGCTGCATGATCCCTCCCCCAAGGAGAAAGCTCGGCACATGCAGCCACCCCGTCCCCCAACCGGCGAGCATTCCTACGCCGATGAGGGCGAGATTCAGGCGCTCAATCTTCTCGATCGTCTTGTCCACGACGCGACAGTCGTTGCAGAACAAAAACGAGTCGGTAAACCGCACCAGCCATACCACCGACCGCACCCAGGACCATCAACCACGGCTCAGTCCCGAGGGAGCTATCAGCGTAGCGACCGATGAGGATACCACCTAGCACGGCACCGGCGAACTCGAACCCCAGTGCGCCATACCGACCATAGCTGAGGAGTGGACTTTCCTTCGGCATAGCGCCTCAGGAACGCAGGCTCACGAATACCTCCCTGGCCGCGGCAACCGTTTCTTCAATTTCCGCCTCACTGTGGACCAGAGAGATAAAAGCGGTCTCGAACTGCGAGGGAGGGAGGTAGATGCCACGTTCGATCATCCCGTGGAAATAGCGGGCAAACAGCTGTGTATCGCTGCGCATCGCAGTGGCATAATCGTGCACCTCATCGACACCAAAAAAGACAGTAAACATTGAGCCCAGCTGATTCACACAGGCCGTGAGCCCTATGTCCTGGATAGCTTTCCGTAATCCAGCAGCCATGAGAGTGCCGAGCTCATTGAGACGCTCGTACGTTCCTGGTCCTCCAACAAGCTTAAGGGTTTCAAGGCCAGCGGTCACCGCCAATGGATTCCCCGATAACGTACCCGCTTGATACACTGGACCGAGAGGGGCGAGCAAATCCATGATCGCCCTTTTGCCACCGACCGCAGCAAGCGGCAACCCACCGCCAACGACTTTCCCTAAACACGTCAGGTCAGGGTCTATCCTGTAGAGCCCCTGAGCCCCGCCTTGCGCTACCCGAAAGCCGCTGATGACTTCGTCGAAGATAAGCAAGGCTCCAGAGTCACGGGTGAGGGTACGCAAACCTTCGAGGAATCCAGGCTGCGGCAATACCAGACCCATGTTGCCTGGAATGGGCTCGACTATCACCGCGGCAACATATTGAGGATCTGCTTTAAGGTAGGCCTCGACGCTTGCCAGGTCGTTATAGTCGGCGACGAGCGTGTGGCTGGCAAAAGCTTCAGGGACGCCTTGACTGTCTGGCGTGCTGAAGGTCAACGCGCCAGAACCTGCCTTCACCAGTAGTGCATCGCTGTGGCCGTGATAGCATCCGGCAAACTTAATAATCCTCGGCCGTCCCGTAAACCCGCGCGCCAGACGCAAGGCTGTCATCGTCGCTTCGGTGCCAGAGGAGGTAAGGCGAACTTTTTCTATTGAGGGAACAGCCTCAACAATCTTCTTTGCCAGTTCAATCTCTCTCGCCGTTGGCGCGCCAAAGCTCGTGCCCCGCTTGAGAGTTTCTTGCAAAGCTCTCACGACTTGTGGATGCGCGTGACCAGCAACGAGCGGTCCCCAAGAGCCGACGTAATCAATGTATTCCTTTCCGTCCGCATCGATCACGCGACAACCATGCCCGCGTTGAATGAAGAGGGGATGGCCGCCTACGGCGCGCCAGGCACGCACGGGACTGTTGACGCCGCCAGGAAGGTATTCTTGCGCTTCGAGAAAAAGCTTGTGGGACGTGGACATAGAACACTCTCAGTTTTTCCTCTGCTAACACCCTCCCAGTGAGCAGTCAAGAGAAAAAGAATTTCGCTGAAAACTCGGACACTTCGAGGTGCTCAATTTTTTCACTTGCAATCCTGAAAAAAAAAGTTTAAGACCCAGCGAGAAACACCTTTAGGCATTCTGTTTTTTTCCAGCACAGAGATACAACAAAAGTAGAGCGTTGAAGTTCTTTTCCCTCTCTCCTGATAGCCTGGGCCAATCGTCAGGGTTTTCCTAAGGTGGAGAGAAAGATGGGCGGGGGGACGTGTGTGAATAACCCTGTGGATTAAAGGGAAAAACTTCTTACGTTGAAAGAGGTTGCAGAGTTATCCACAACTGTGGATAACTCGCGCGCCGTGGCTGTGCAGGGGTGGGGTATGGATCAGGTGTGGGTACAGGTGTTGGGGTTAATAGAGGAAAAAGTAGGAAGGACAACGACAGAGACATGGATCAAACCAATTCGCCCTCTTGCGTTGCGCGATGAAACTTATCACCTCGAGGTCCCCAGCGCGCTCTTCCGCGATAGGTTGCTGAGCGATCTGATCACTCCTCTCAAGGAATCTCTGGCGATCACTCTTGGTCATCCTGTCCAAGTCGTCGTCCACGTTGGGAACAAGCCGCAGGGAGAACTTTTCCCCACCAATAGTGAAGAATTTGGGAAGACCGACTCTTCTCGCTCTTCACGCAAAGGCGGGCTTGTTTCCAACGTGGACAACGAC
>CAZAYE010000091.1:0-9018 GCA_964489255.1 uncultured Enterobacteriaceae bacterium | reverse complement strand
TCGATACCCTGGTGGGCGAAGTCGCAATCCTCTTGGATGATCTCTCTCCTGGCGCGATCGGTAAGGTCGAGTTGCGGGGCACCACCTGGAACGCGCGGAACGGAGACGTACAAAGCCTGCGCCGCGGGCAACGTTGCCGAGTGAAACAGGTGGATGGTTTAACCTTGTGGGTCGAAGCCGAATAGAGGAAGAAGAGTATGACAGGCGCATTGATCGTCGTTTTGTTACTCGCAGTCCTAGTCATCATTATTATCGCCAAAACCGCGGTCGTGGTGCCTCAGCAGAGCGCTTATGTCGTGGAGCGGCTCGGGAGGTATTCGACCACTCTGGACGCCGGCTTTCACATCCTGGTCCCATTTATTGACGCGATCCGCTACCGGCACTCGCTCAAGGAGACGGCGGTCGATATCCCCGAACAGATCTGCATCACCCGCGACAACGTGCAGGTCCATGTCGATGGCGTGCTCTACCTCAAGGTCATGAATCCCGAACGCGCTTCCTATGGAGTTGCGGATTATCTGTTCGCCATTAGCCAGTTGGCGCAGACCACCTTGCGTAGCGAGATCGGCAAGATCGAGTTGGATCGCACGTTTGAAGAGCGCACGCAGATCAACCTCCATGTCGTGAACGAACTCGACAAAGCCACTGAGCCCTGGGGGATCAAGGTCCTGCGCTATGAGATCAAAAATATTACTCCTCCACAGGACGTCCTGGCTGCGATGGAAAAGCAGATGCGCGCCGAGCGGGAGAAACGGGCAGTGATTCTCACTTCAGAGGGCGAACGTGACGCCGCGATCAATACCGCCGAGGGCCAGAAGCAACAAGTCATCAAAGCGTCCGAAGCCAAGAAGCAACAGCAGATCAATGAAGCCGAAGGGGCAGCGGCGGCCATTCTCGCCATTGCCACTGCGACTGCTGAAGGAATTCGCAAAGTGGCTGAAGCGATTCAGGTTTCAGGGGGCTACGAAGCCGTGCAGTTACGCGTGGCCGAGCAATACATCACGCAATTTGGGGAATTGGCAAAATCGAGCAACACCATGATTTTGCCCGCCAGCGTCTCCGACGTTGGCTCGATGATCGCGATGGCGATGAACGTGATCACCCGTACCCCGCAAGCTCCTTCTGCAAGGCAGTAGTCACCCTGCGACAAGCCTGGGAGGATGGTCACGAAGGGTGGTCCGCATCGGACGCCCGGCGCCTCCAGAGAAAGAAGATGGGAACCCCTGTCAGCACGATCAACAAGCCTGGCCAGGTATAAGCCGGTTTAACAAACAAGAGATCGAGCATAATGGCGGCTGCCGCCAGGACATAAAGCGCGGGAAACCAGGGATAACCGAAGGCACGGTAAGGACGTTCAGCGTTCGGGCGAGTACGACGCAGGATGAACAGGCCCACCACGGTTAATACGTAGAACAGTAACGCCGCAAAGACCACGTAATCGAGGAGATTCCCATAGGTGCCCGAAAGGGTGAGGAGCGAGGCCCACGCCATCTGTAACCAGAGGCCACTGGCCGGGACCCCGGCAGCATTCAACTGACCGGTCCTGGCAAAAAACAGACGGTCCTGGGCCATCGCGTAGTAGAGTCGAGGACCGGACAGGATGAGACCATTGAGGCACCCAAACGTGCTGACCATGATCGCGCCGGCCATGATTGAGGCGGCATTCGCACCAAAAACCATGTAGGCCGCAGCTGTCGCAACCCGGTCTTCAGCCGCGTATTGAATGCCGCGCGCCACCACGGTCTCGCCTGTCGCTGAGCCTGTCAGCGGCAGCAGGCACAAATACACGACGTTGGTGAGACAATAGAGCAGCATCACTAATCCGGTACCGCCGACTAAGCTGAGTGGGAGCGTTCGACGGGGCTCTTTCACCTCACCCCCAGTAAAGGTCACATTGTTCCACGCGTCAGAGGAAAAGAGCGGACCGACCATTGCTCCTCCCACGAGCATGAGAAAGCCGAGAGAGAGCGGGGTCTGTCCCCACAGCGTCTCGAAGTTGGCAGTCACGGCTTCGGTCCTCCTCGCGACGAAGAGTCCCAAGAGAATAAGGGCAACGAGAGCAGCGATCTTCGCAAAGGTAAACAGATTCTGGACGATCTTGCCTTCGCGCAGGCCTCGACTGTTCGACCAAGTCAGTAAAGCAATGACCGCGATGGCAACCACACGTTGCGTGGAAACAGAAACGGTTCCCACCTGTACGAGGGTGTATTCTGCCGAAATCCACGGCACTAATACCCCGAGAAACTTCGCAAAGGCGACCGCCACAGCAGCGATCGTGCCACTCTGAATCACGAGGAACAGTGTCCAGCCGTAGAGGAAACCTAAGAGCGGAGAGTAAGCTTCCCGCAAATAGACATACTGCCCACCGGCGTTTGGCATCATCGCGGCCAACTCTCCATAAGCGAGCGCACCGAGCAGAGTGATAACCGCGTTCAGCACCCAGACAAGCAGGAGCCACCCTGGCGAGCCTACGGTCCGAGCAACATCCGCCGAGACAATAAAGATCCCCGAGCCGATCATCGAACCAGCAACGATGGCACTGGCATCGATAAGGCCCAACTCGCGACGAAACTCGCCGGCGCGAGCGACCGCAACAGCTTCCGTACGATTGGTCATGTAAGCAGACTTGCTAGAGTCCGTTGCAAAACCCTCACCCCGCCCTTCTCTCCTTCGACTGTGCTCAGGACAGGCCTTGCAGGGCGAGGGAGAAAATCCCCTCTCCTCTCTGAGGAGAGGGTTAGGGTGAGGAGTTCTTCTCAACTGTTCTGGAGGTTTTGAAACAGGTTGTAGGCATTTCACGCGCAGGCCAGCGGCCTGCGCCACCATACTCCGAGACTTCTGGAGCCAGTGGCACAGCCGGCTCGGCTGTGCTGTAAGAACGGCACAAGAGTAGTTTTGTTATACATTCTTAGTATCCAGTTGTGACCTCGACCAAGATGTCGTCTGGGTCACGCACGTAAACCGAGCCGGCCTCCGGCGAGCCATGGAGGGAGTAAGGCACCTGTTGCTCTTGGAGTCTGGCGAGCAGGGTACGAAACTGTTCGGGCCGAGCCTTGAGGGCGACATGGTGCATGCTACCTACCCCACGCACGGTCCGCGCCGGTCCCTTCTCAGGAAAATCGAAAAATGCCAACTGGTTGCCTCCCCCCATATCGAGAAAAATGTGCGTGGAGGTTGGTTCATCACGATTTTGCACAATCCGCGTAAGCCGCATCCCGAGGATCTGCGTGTAAAAGCAAATAGTCGCGTCGAGATCTGAGCAGATCAGCGCTAGGTGATCTACCCCGCCGGTATAGGCGGGTTGCGAGTCGGCTTCTGCAGTTGATAAGTACCGCGCTTTCAACTCCGCTCGGCGAGTCTGGTAAAAACTTAGTTCCGGCATCGTGCCTCTCCTTTTCTCTCTCTTTCCTCTCTATACCCTTAACTCTTCTTCTGTTGTACCGAAAGCGATGCGGAGAGTTTTTGGTAGCTCCCGGCGGATCCCTTTTTGACCTTTTTATCTTTCACCCATCGTGACAACCCGGCATAGACTTGCTCCATAGGTTTGCCAGTCTTCTGCTGAACTTCTTTTGCGTCGAACATTGTAGGGAGCCCAGAGAGCACGACATTCCAATCGAGCCGGCGTCTCTCTCCCTGGGCTCGCATCCGCGAGAGGGCAGTAAGACCCATCATTTTCGCTTGTCCATCTACCACATCTCTCCACCGTGACTCAGTGGCTTTCAGGGTTGCGAGCTCTTTCTCTTTTTTCGTGATCTCTTGTCGCAATGCAGCCAAAGCCTTCGTGCCTTGTCTCCTCAGACTGGTGAATAACGACTGCAATTTATTCTTTTGCGGCATAGCTGAATACCTTTCGTGTGACTGTAAAATGTAAGGTATTGTGACAGAAAGAGACACTACTGACAACAACAAAATAGGAGAAGGAGCAATGAGAGTTCCTCACAAAACCGTCCCTTGTCACCCTGAGCTCTTCGACTGCGCTCAGGATAAACTCCGCGAAGGGTCTCATTTTGCCTGGAACTGTAAGATTCTTCGCTACGCTCAGAATGACATAAGTGGGACCCACGCCATTTTGTTAGATGTCCTCAGCATAATCCCGTGGCTGGAGCACTAGCATTCGCTTGATAGCTCTGCGAGAGAACCTGGTATTCGTGAATCGACTATCCCTCTTGCTGCTGTACACTCCGAACAAATTCAACCAGTCCCTCCTCCCAAGGAGGCAAAAGAATCTGTGGGTCTTGTAAGGTTGTCAGCACGGAGTAACGCGGGCGCTCGGCTGGCCGCGGAAACTCAGCGGTCACTACTGGCCTGACTGGAATGTGAATCCCAAGCAGGCGGTATAGCCTACGGGTCAATTCAAACCAACTCGTCCCTCCTTGCCCAGCGAAATGATAGGTGCCATAGGCGCCAGTGGCAATGAGGCGCGCGATTGCGGCAGCGAGGTGTGGCGCGTAGGTCGGCGAACCGAATTGATCACTTACCACCCGCACTTCTGATTTTTCTTGCGCTTGGGCGCACATAGTTTTCGGAAAATTGCGCCCGATGGTGTGATAGAGCCAGGCAGAACGAACGATATAGTGACAGGGGTTGAGGGCACGGATCGCTTCTTCTCCAGCTAACTTGCTCGCGCCATACACAGATCTGGGGTGTGGAACATCAAACTCATGATAGGGACGCGTACTAGTGCCATCAAAAACATAATCAGTGGAAACGTGGAGGAGTGGAATGCGCTGCGCGGCAGCAACAATTGCGAGATTGCGAGGGCCTAAAGCATTCCCCCGGTACGCGGCGTCAGGCTCGCTCTCCGCGGCATCGACTCCAGTAAATGCCGCGGCGTTGAGCACGAGATCAGGGTGGTGCGTCTGAACTGCTGCGCGGACGGTATCGAGTTGGGTGATGTCGAGTTGTTGATGGCTACAAGCAACCAGCTGGTGCCCAAGCAAAATTGTTTGCAAGGCGTGGCCGAGTTGGCCACTGGCGCCAGTGATGAGGATTCTCATGCGACCTTCTCTTATGGAAAAAATTCGCGGGTTGCCATCGGCGTAATAAGAGGACTATGATGAAGAGGCGCCGTAAAATGTTTCCGGAGGAAGTTTATGAAAATCAGAGACATTTTGCACGGCAAGGGAGCACAGGTCGTGACCATCGGTCCCGACGCAACCATTCACGACGCCATGGCGGCGCTTGTCGCTCACCGCATCGGGTCCTTGGTTGTCCTTGACCAGCAGGGAAAAATCGTCGGGATCATCACCGAGCGAGATATTCTGCGTGAATGCGCCGCACGGAGTGAGCGCGTCAAGGAAACCAAAGTGCGGGAAGTCATGACGACCAACCTCATTATTGGGCTGGCAGATGACGAGGTCAGCTACGTCATGGGCATTATGACGCAGAACCGTATCCGCCATTTGCCTATTCTGGCAGGCGAACGTCTTGAGGGCATGATTTCTATTGGTGACGTGGTTAAAGCTCAACTGGAAGAGACCGAATTCGAAAACCGGTATTTGAAGGACTATATCCAACGACAGTGACTCCTGCACGAGCCATGAGCAATGAGCCATCAGTAGCGCCTCTGGCAGCTCACAGCTTATGGCATATAGCCTAGAGCTAATGGCAGTAGTATCTGCCATAAAGCGAGCGACGTGAGCGAGCCATAGGCTATATGCCAACCATAGAAAGCTGGCGGCTGAGGGCTTACTCCTGCCCCTGCTCTTCAGGACTAATCCTTAAACTCTGGCATGACCTTGGTGGCAAAGAGTTCCAGCTGCCGCTTGGCCTCCTCCCACCCCAGCAGCCCCTGATCAAAATACCAGCCAAACCACTCAATGTGGGAGTTTTTGTACAAGGCCTCCAGTTCCCGCTTGATGTCATCAAGGGTTCCCACCAACTCGTATTTGGCCTCGACCATGCGCTCATAGGTATTGGGGATCGGGCCGGTCTCGCCCGGGAATCGGTACGCCTCGAAAAAGCCAAAGCCGGAAAAATATTCAATGAACCCGGTGCCTTGGGTATGGGCCCCTAGCGTGTAGGCCTCAGTGTAGGTGTCGCCGAGGTGGACGGACCGAAAAGCGCCCACACTTTGCCCGAGTTCGAGCCGCCGGCCAGCCTTAGCAGCTTCATCTCTGTACGCTTCACAGAGCTGGCGGAACGAGGGGGGATAGGAAACGAGAATCCAGGGTAAGATGTCCTCGGTCGCACACCAGCGAATGGTTTTCTCACTGACCGAAAACGGCTGCCAAATCGGGGGATGCGGCTGGGTGTAGGGCTTGGGAATCACACAGATACGCTGCACTACACCGTTCTCATCCACCTCCCCGGGCGCCCCATACTTGGCCGTCCAGTTCTTGGCCACCGGCCAGCGGCGAATCCCCTCTTTGTAGGGCGTGGGCACTTCGTAATATTTGCTCTGGAAGCGCACCGTCTCCTGGGTCCAGGCCATTTTCATGAGCTTGAAGACTTCCTCGAACACCGCCCGGTTGTGGGCGTCGACCTCCGAGCCATCCATCGGCGCGCCAGTGACGTGGTAATGTTGCCCCAACACGTTGGTCCAGCGGTCTTGATACCCGCGCGCAAAGCCGGCAATAAAGCGCCCTTTCGTGAGGTGGTCTAGGACTGCCACCTCTTCGGCCACCCGGATGGGGTCCCAGGTGGGTAAGACTAGTCCCAAGGAGGCAAATTTGATGCGTTTAGTGCGGGCGGCCAGATCCGTATACAGCAGCAGCGGCGCCACCGAGGCCTCATAGCCTTCCGAGTGGAAGTGATGCTCGGTGGTGCTCATGGCATCAAAGCCCAGCTCATCCGCTATCTGGGCAATCTCGCGCACCTCCTGGAGCATTTGCTGATATTTGTCATTGTTACGGCCAATCGGCCGCAGCCGTTCGCGTTCCTCGAAGGTCGCCGGAATGGTTGGCAGGATAAAAAGATTGAATTTCATCGACGGTCCTCCTCCCTAGGAGTTTTAGCGATTCTGCCAGTATTCTTCTAGTGGAGGCAGATCCGCGGTGTTACACCCTATTTGCTCACAATTTGCCAATCTGCCGCAATACAGCAGCTTGGTCCCAATAAATGCGCTCGGCGGCCATCTTGCCGTCGCGAAACTCAATGATGATGACGAGTTCCATTTCAATCGGCTTATGAGTTGGTGGGATGCCAGGCAAAAACCAGTCCATCTGCTTGGTATGGACAAGGCGTACCTTCGCCTCTTCAACAATAGTATCGTCGGTCACCACACGATTCGTGACCGTATGCTCCCATTCGGATGGGATCGACGGAATGAACATATCACGATAGTACGACCTGAGTTCTGCCTTCCCCTTCCCTCCCGAACGGGTGGGCATATGCATAACCGAGGCATCCTCGACCATCGTCGACAACGACAGCTCGACATCTTTGTTGACAAACTCACCGATGATGTGTTGTTCCCACAATTTCAGGTGGTCTTGAGCGGACATGAGCAGGTTCCTCCCTATACAAAAATATCCAACGGCAAGAAGGCTGACACGACGAAGTTGGGCACATCGACCAATTCACTAATCTTCAGATCGACCGCCACACTGCAAATCGCGTAGGCTTGCTGGCGAGTGAAACCACGCTCATCGACCAGGTAGTCAATCATGTTCAGCAGCGCGTTGCGCGCCGCCAGCGTCGCGTCTTCAGAGAAGTTTACACCGTCCCGCGTATACGACTGGCCTGTGGTCGCGAAGAATCGCCGCGGCACCGCCATCTCTGGCGTGGTGAAATAGTCAGTGCGGTAAAATTGCACCTCGCGAATGTGGCGTGCCTTGGCTGCGCCTTTGATGAGGTTGAACGAACAGTAACAGGTGGCAGCCATCTCCACCGCCGTGCCGCAGCTCTCTCCATCGCCTTGGGCAAAATGGCCATCTCCCACCGAAAAGAGCGCACCCGGCACATAGACCGGCATACGCAATGTCGTGCCTTTGGTCAGTTGCTTGATATCTACATTGCCGCCAGTTTCGTGAGGAGCGATGGTGCGCATCGCTGTGCGAGCGATGGCTGGATCTGCCGGCACGGCGCTGTTGACCTCAGGCAGCAGAACCATGCCACCGCGTCCGGCCAAGTCAGCCTCACGCCGGTTGATCTGCGCAAGCAAGTCATGGGAGGGCGCAAGCCCCATGACCCCCATGAACGGCGCGCCGGGGATGCGCACGCCAGGCAGGTCCGGCGATGTGGCGAAACCGTTAGCGATGGTCCAACGCACGAGGTACGGTTCAAGAAAAAGATCCCGCAGAAAACCGAAGCCGGGCAGCTGGCAGGTGAAGCCGAAGGGCTGGGGCTCGATTTCCACGACAGTGACTTCGAGCAGGTCACCTGGCTCGGCGCCCTTGACGAACAGGGGACCAGTTAAAGCATGAGCGACATTCAGGTTGATCCGCGCCAAATCGGCAGCGGTCGAGCTTGGCGTCACCTGACCGTCCAGCGCATCGCGGGTTTCCAAGCCAATCACTTGGCCGGGCTCGACCGTGGCGATCGGTGGAATGTCGGGGTGCCAGCGGTTGTGGCCTTTGGCAGGTTCCTCCCTCAGTGTCTTAGCGCGGTCGATAGCGATATAGACAGCAGAGTCAATTCCCATAGCTGCTTCTCTCCTCGTGTGTGAATGCTCGTTGACGCATACCGATTCGGTTCTGCTCCGTCAAGACTTCGTAGAGGTGGAACAGCAGGAGGGTGTACGGAGTGACGCCTCACTGCCCACAACCTTGACTTGCCCACAAACTTCTTTAGTCTAGACCGCTCTTCATTGTTTTCACGCTGGAAGCGGAAAGGACCTCTTGTGGAATTGTTCACGGAGTTCATCGACTTTTTCCTGCATCTCGATGTCCATCTGCAAGCCGTCATTCAGGAGTATGGAACCTGGACGTATCTCCTGCTGTTTCTCATCATTTTCTGTGAGACCGGTTTAGTCGTCACCCCGATTCTCCCGGGGGACTCCTTACTGTTTGCCGCCGGGGCCGTAGCGGCCAGTGGGGCCTTGCATGTCGCTTGGTTAGTCGCGCTCCTGAGCGTCGC
>CAZAYE010000090.1:0-9038 GCA_964489255.1 uncultured Enterobacteriaceae bacterium | reverse complement strand
ACGAGATCATGCCTAGTCTCGTGGGCTCGGAGATGTGTATAAGAGACAGCCATTCGCCAGCTCACGGAGCAGGCCGGAGTGAATCTCGGCATGTTTCATTACCACTTCAAAACGCGCGAGCACTTCCTGTCACTGGTGTTGCAAGGCGTCTACCAGGAAATGTTCACCAGCCTCACATTTCAAGCGCACGCGGATCGTCCTCCGCTGGAGAATCTGCGCGCGGCCATCAATGTGCTCGGCCGCTTTGCGCGGGACAATCGGCCGCTGCTGCGCCGCTTATTGGCGGACGCCATGAGCGGGGACGCCACCGCGCAAGACTTCTTTCGCCGTAACTTCCCTTTGCATTTAGGCGTGCTGGCTGAGTTGATCGCGGCTGGACAGCACGCCGGCGTGCTCCGTAAGCTTCCGCCCCTGCAAGCGCTGACCTTTCTGGCGGGCGCCGTAGCCATGCCGATTATCCTGACGACGATATTTACCGAACAAGGGGGCGTTCCACCGCAAGTTGCCGCCCGCCTCGACAAGGATGTGCTGAGTGATGCCGCCATCGCGGAGCGTGTCGATATGGCGCTCCTGGGTTTACGGGCGGAGAAGGAAGTTTCCCATGGGTAAATTTTTCGCTCGCTACAAGATGGTGCTCGGCGCCATGGTGGGTGTCGGCGTGGCCCTCCCTGTGTTCGCTTTCTACCGTCTCCACGGAGTGGCGGTTGATGTCGTCCCTGTACAAGAGCAACAACTGGTCCAGACGGTGATAGCGACCGGGCGTGTTATGAGCCCCGCACGCGTCGAGATCGGATCAGTGATTACCGGCCGGGTTGCGCAGGTGTTCGTCCACGAGGGAGATTACGTCGAAGCGGGGCAGGCACTGATCGAGTTGGAAGGGAACGAACTTGAAGCCGCGCTGCGGCAAGCCGAAGCCAGCGAACACAGTGCGCGGGCGCGGGTAGCGACAGTGTCGGAAGTCGGACTCGCCACCGCGCAAGAATCCCTGGCGCAAGCGCGTGCCACGCTCGACTGGACCGAGCGCGACCTCAACCGGAGTCGCACCCTGCTCTCAGAAAATGTCCTCAGTCGGGCAAAGTTTGAGGACGTCGAGCGCGCGTATCTCGTTGCTAAAAGCCAGTACGAAGCCGCCCGTACCCAAGTCAACGCGCAAACAAAAGACGGTGCGCAACTGCGTGAGGCCGAAGCCAAACTGGCGGAGGCGAAGGCCGCGCGTCAACTGGCGGCGGCGAAACTCGCACAGACTCACATTCGCGCGAGCACCGCGAGTACCATACTGACACGCCAGGTCGAACCAGGGGATATCGTCCAACCCGGCAAGCCGCTGCTGACACTCGCGACTGTTGGAGAGACTCGCATCACCGCCCAGATCGACGAAAAGAACCTGCCCTACCTTAAAGTGGGTGAGACCGCGCTCGCCTCGGCCGATGCCTTTCCTGCCGTCAAGTTTCCCGCGCAGCTCTATTACATCGCCCCCGGTGTCGACGTGAGTCGTGGCACGGTAGAGGTCCGCTTCCGCATTCCTGATCCACCAGCACACCTGCGTGCCGATATGACCTTGTCCGTCGAAGTCCGGAGTGCTCAGAAAGAGAACGCCCTCGTCATACCGTTGGACGCTGTGCGTGGTTCGACCAATGGGACAATGACGGTCCTGACTGTCCACAAGGGCAAGGCGGTGAGTCAGCCGGTGGCTGTGGGTATGAAAGCCGGACGCCAGGTAGAGATTGTTGAAGGGATTCGCGTAGGAGAGCAGGTGATCATCGACACGGCAATCACTCCCGGCAGGCGGGTTCGCCCTCGTCTCGTGCACACCCGATACCTGGCGGAGGATGCCTCATGATGAAATTTGAACGGACACTGGCGCTGCGCTTTCTGCGTGAAGGCCGCATGCAAACGGTGCTGATCGTTGGCGGGACCTCTCTTGGCGTCAGTCTCATCATCTTTATCACCGGCGTATTGACGGGTGTTCAGGCAGATCTCGTGCGCCGCACGCTCGGGAGCCAGCCCCATGTTGTGATCCTTCCACCTGAAGAAGTGAACCGTCTGCAGTTTCCCAGTACCGATGGCCAGATGGTGTTCGCCGCTGCTCAGGCGCGAGCCCAGCGGCTGCGTTCCATCGACCAATGGCAATATATCGCCGCCGAGATCGCTACTTTCCCTGAGGTCGTCGCCCTCTCACCAACGGTCTCCGGCCCCGGCTTCGTGGTGCGTGGCGAGGTGGACAAAACCATTACGGTGTTGGGTATCGAACCGCAGTCGTATAGCCGCGTCACCAAACTTGACGAGAAAATCATCGCAGGCCGGCTCGCGCTCACTACCGACGATCTGATTATTGGCGTCGAGCTGGCAAAAGATCTTGGCGTGGGCGTGGGTGACAAGATTTATCTCCAGACTGCGCGCAGCAGAGGGACCGCCTTTACGATACGCGGCGTGTACGACCTGGGGAACCGCGAGGCTAACCGGCGCTTCGTCTATGTGAACCTGCGCACGGGACAAGCGATCCTGGATCTCACCGGCGGGGCCTCGAGTCTCGATATCGCCGTGGAGGATATCTTCGCGGCGGACGAGTTCTCCACCACGTTGCGCCAGCACACGGATCAGAAGGTGGAAAGCTGGGAGGAAACGAATCCTGAACTCTCCACCGCCCTCACCAACCAGACGTTGATGACGCGCATAGTGCGCAGCTTTGTCGCCGTTATCGTGGCGATCGGCATCACCAGCGTGTTGGTGGTCTCGGTCGTGCAGAAGCAGAAAGAGATCGGCATCCTGCGCGCCATCGGCGCTTCGCGTGGTGACATTCTGCGCGTGTTTTTGTTGCAGGGCGCCGTGATTGGTATCGCAGGAGCCGTTTTCGGCAGCATCGTCGGTACCGGCTTGATGGCCCTAGGCAGTCGCGTCTTACGTGCGGCCGACGGGTCCCCGTTGTTTACCGTTGCCTTCTCGCCCGAGTTGTATACCGGAGCGATTCTAGTGGCCTTGGTGTTTGGCCTGCTTGCCGCTGCTGTGCCTGCGCGCCGCGCGGCCGGCCTTGATCCCGCACGGGCAATCCGAGTGTAAACGATGTCTACTCCCCTCATCAGGCTCGACGGTATTCGCAAGACCTACAACGAGGGCACCTCAGTGGCGCAAGAAGTGCTGCATGGGGTCAGCTTCACGGTGCACGAAGGCGAGTTCAGCGCGTTGATCGGTCCTTCAGGCTCTGGGAAGAGTACCTTGCTGAATATCCTCGGACTGCTGGAACCCGCGAGCAGTGGTTCGTATCGACTGAGTGGACAGGAGATGGCGCAGGCGAGCGAAAAGGAACGAACGCGGGCGCGGCTCTCCACCTTGGGTTTTATCTTCCAGTTTCACCACTTGCTGCCGGCCTTCAACGCCTTAGAAAACGTCCAGATGCCCGGGCTGATGCGTGACGGCGCCTACACGGCGGAACAGCGCGCCGAGGCGCTCGCCCTGCTCGAAGCGGTGGGGCTGAAACACGCGGCACTAAAGAAGCCGAATGCACTCTCTGGCGGGATGCAACAGCGCGTCGCGATTGCGCGGGCATTGGCCCTGTCTCCTAAACTGGTGCTGGCCGACGAACCGACAGGCAATCTCGATACCAAAACCGCCGACGATATTTTCGCCCTGTTACGGCGGTTTAACCAGGAGCGGGGAACCGCGTTTTTGATCGTGACACACGACCCACGCCTCGCCGAACGCTGCGACCGTAAAATCTGTCTGGTGGATGGGAGTATCGCCGAGGACACCTTCGTCCTGCAAAACTTCATCGACGCCTTTAACGAACAGAAGAACGCCTGAGCCTGTCAGTGGCGGCCCCGGGCCTTGTCTCATGGTGCACCTACCATCTACATTCGGTTCTCTAGCGCGAAGACGGCGAGGATTGTGCTCAACGTCAGGTCGTGTAAGCTAGGACGTGCCGTTTTCAACGGACTGTAGTGCACCATGCTGCGGATTTGCGTAATTCGGCAAAAACAGGACTTAGAAAGGAGTCGTCATGAAAGTAGGCATCCAGAACGTCTTTCCCGCCCATAAGGACTACAACGATCGCGACATGTACAAGCATGAAACGCGCCTGCTCATCGAAGCCGAAGGCATGGGGTTCGATATCATTTGGCCGGTCGAGCACCACTTCTTCGATTACTCGATGTGTCCCGACAACATGCAATATCTCACCTACATCGCTGCCCGCACCGAGCGGATGGAACTCGGCACAGGAGCGATCATCCTCCCCTGGAACAATCCGATGCGGGTGGTCGAGAAGATGGTCCTCCTTGATCACTTGTCCGATGGGCGCGCGATTCTCGGTCTCGGGCGCGGGCTGTCACGACGGGAATACGCCGGGTTCGGCGTGAACATGGCCGAAGCGCGCGAGCGGTTCAATGAAGCCGCCGCCATCATTCTGCAAGGGTTGGAGACCGGCATCGTCGAAGCCAATACGACCTACTATCAGCAAGCGCGCATTGAAGTGCGCCCGCGGCCGTTCAAGAGTTTCAAGGGCCGCCGTTACATGGTGTGTATGTCGCCGGAGTCCTTCTCGGTCGCGGCCTCGCTCGGACTCGGGGCGATGATGTTCTCACAGACAGCGTGGGAGAATATGGCCCCAGCGCTCGAAGCGTATCGTGCTGAGTACCGCCAATTGAATAACGGCGAAGAAGCGCCGCCGATCAGCATCGTTGACTTTATCTCATGTTTTGCGGACCGAAAGAAGGCCGAAGAGGTCGCCCGTCGTGGCATCGTTGGCTACTACTGGACGTTAATGGAACATTACCGGATGGATGACAGCGCCAACTTCGCTGCGACTGGCGCATCGTACCAGCACTACGCGAAAGCGGCTGAGCAGATCAACGCCCTCGGCCACGACGCCGTCATCGAAGAATTCATCAGATCGAACCTGTGGGGCACGCCTGACATGATCCTCGCGACGCTGCGTCATCGCCGTGAGGTGATCGGTGATTTCGATGTCAATGGCGCGTTCAGTTATTACAGCATTCCGTACGACGACGTAGAGACGAGTATGCGCCTCTTCGCCAAGGAAATCGCACCAGAGGTCAAGAGCTGGCAACCGCAAGCCCGTCGTCAGCCCCATCAGCCTATTGATGTCCGCCCCGCCGCTACACCTGCAGTGGCGAAGTAAGAGGACATTTCCCTCCAACATCGTAGCCCGGACTGTAGACCGCTTGCTCCAGGCTACGGCGCGATTCGACTCAGCCCCATCAGCCGTCTCCGGTCGGAGCACTACCTAGGTCGCGGCGGACAGCAAGCACTTCTCAATCCGGTACTAAAGGACGCAGCGCAACAGCAAAAGAAAAGGGGGCAGTATGCTAAAAATAATCGCAACAGTAGTCCGTCGGGCGAACATCTCCCATGAGGAACTGGTCAAAGTGTGGGAAGGGGTCCATGCTCCACATGTGGTGAAGATGGCTCAGCCCGAGCGCTATCGGATCACCTTCTTCGACCCTCAGCAGACCGCCGACGATCCTGGGCTGGATGGCATGGCCGAATTATGGTTTCGCGATAAGCGTCATTTCGATACCACTATTGGACGTGAGGCGCCGCCCGAAATTATGGCTGATCGTTTCAATGAATACGCCGACTTTAGCAAGGGGACATGGCTGTCCGTTACTGAGCACGTCAATGTCGATGGCCCCACAACACGGGACACCGCCAAGCTCGTCTATTTTGTGAAACGGCGCGAGGGGGTCGAGCGATCCGTCCTCGACCAGTATTGGCTTGACACACATGTGCCGAATGTCGCCGCGGCCATCCGACGAACGCCTAGCGCCAGACGCTACACCGTGGACTTAGTCGATCCCGCCCGCGAGCGTATGTACGATGGCATCGCGCAAATCTCCCTTGACGGTCCTCACCCGAGCTTCTCTGACGTACGAGACTATGTACCGGATAGGTTTAGTGAGTTAATCCAGCCGTTGCTGATGTCGCGCGGCCACGAGATCCGTATTGTGGGTTGATCTGTGAGTTTGTTTTTTTGGAAATCTGATCCTCACCGAACGCAACGGAAACGAAACAATGGGAGAACCATCAATGAGCACGTCAACAACGAGCGGTGGTACGGGCCGGTGCTTATGTGGTGCGGTGCAGTATCGGTACGAAGGCGAACCGACCACCATCGGCATCTGCCAGTGTGAGCGCTGTCAGCGCCAGTCGGGATCAGCCTTTCTGATCGGCGTGATCTTTTCCCGGGAGGCCGTGACGATTGAGGGAACGCTGGCCACCTACGAGGCCCGCGCGGACGGCAAGAACCGGCTGTGGCGCCACTTCTGTCCTACCTGTGGATCGGCGGTATCGATTACGCTCGACCGGTATCCCGAGATTCGGTCCATGATGGGCGGGACGTTAGACGACAAGAGCAAGATTAGACCGAGTTTCAGCGTCTGGTGCTCCGCTGGACAACCGTGGCTCAAACTGCCGGAGGGCATAACCTGTTTTGCCGACTATCCCGACGGCACCTTTGGCGGGTAGCGTTACGCGCGAAAATCAAGTCGTCCTGGACGGTCTGGACCCACCCTGGCCCGGAACGCGCGCAAGCTCTACAAGATCGAGGCACCGAAAAAATTCATTCGCAAGCGCGTCACGGAAATTGAGCGCCCTGGGTGGTGGCCGAGTGATGAGGAAGTGCGGGAATCACTCAGGCCGGAAGCTGCCGTGAGGCGGCAGTGAGAGTAGGGACGAGAAAAGCGGAATGAGACTGGGCCTCTCTCAAGACACTGGCTCGGAAGCGCCACGGGAGATGAGTGATCATGGCTCGAAAGAGTTTTGCCGTATTGACGGCGATTCCCATGTAGTGGAACCACCGGAGCTGTGGACGAAGTACCTCGATCCGGAATATCGCACGCTAAGGAAGCATGCGCTGTGGCGCGAGGAAGGAAAGTGGGGCAGTTACCTGCAAGTCAACGGCAAGATGTTTCGAGACACGATGAACTCGAACCTCCCGCGTCACGCGATCTGGTGCCCCGGCCTCAGCTGGAAAGAGGTCGGCAAACTGGACCCAAACACGCGCGAGCATGCCGGGCAGCTGTCCGAGCAGGGGGCGAGCGGCGTTGCCTTCCGTCATTTCTTCCATTACTAGCGATCAAGCCACTTACCGATGTAATCGACCAGATCGAGGACGATCAGCAAAGCAAACAGATGCTGCGCACGATCATCGACGATGAGCTGGCGACCATCAAATGGTTGCAGGAGACACTCGCGCTGCTGAGCGCCGTCCCGGCGGCGTAAGGCCGTCACAGAGACCAGGAAGGAGGTTGGGCCATGGCCGTATCCGAACAAGCACGACTGGCGACCGTCGAGGAACACGTCCGCGGCGAAAATGCACGGGATACGGACGTCGTCATGGGCACGTTCAGCGACAGCGACCACGCCAGCGTCGTCTATAATGGCATTCCCACCACGGGACACGCCAAGATTCGCCGCTCGTATGAGATCAGACTCAACGCGCTGCCGGACTTCCGGTTCGAGGTGAAGCAGCGCCACGTGAGCGCCGACAGCGTGATTGCTGAACATGTGCTGCACTTCACCAACAAGAAGGGACAGCCGGTGGAAGTGCCGATGTGTATTGTCTATTGTTTTGATGAGGTAGGGAAGCTGAGCGAAGAGCGCGTCTACATTGATGAGGCGCGGATGATGCCATGAGCGGCTGCGACCGTGGTGGCGAAGTAGGAGGACATTTCCTTACCACCCTGTAACCCGGACTGCACACTGCGCGCTCTCCGGGCTACGGCGCGGTTCGGACTCAGCCGCATCGTCGCGCGGTATCTGCGACAAATAGTCAAGTAGGCCGGAATAAGCGAAGCGTTTCCGGCTCTAGCGTGCCGGGAACGGACTCTGGCCTTACCCAACATACCCTTTCTCCCGAAGCATCCAGAAATTTGTTATACACCCTCAGGCGCCAGCTCTTGGCATCCCATCGCTATTTCACGTACAATCTCCGGCAATTCTTGTTTGACAGGATATTCCTCTATGGTCGGAAAGATCCTGAGGCTAAAGGCCGAATGACGAAAGACCAACTCAAACAACTCGAAGCCGACCTCTGGAGCGCAGCAGATAATCTCCGCGCCAACTCCGACCTCAAATCCAGCGAGTATTCCACGCCGGTCCTCGGTCTCATTTTCCTCAAGTTCGCCGATAACAATTACCGCCGTTACGAAGCCGAGATCCTCACGGAATACCAGAACTTCAAAGGCACACGCCGTGAGAAGCCCATCTCTGCAATCGCTATTGAGAAATGTGGATTCTACCTGCCCGACCATGCACGCTATAGCTACTTGCTGAATCTTCCAGAAGAAAAAGACATCGCCAAGGCGCTCAAGGAGGCGATGAAAGCCATCGAGGACTACAAACCTGAACTCGAAGGCGCGTTGCCCAAGGATGAATATGCCCGACTCATCCGCACCGATAAAACGATCCCGAAGCAATTGCTCAAAAACTTCGCAAACATCCCTGTCGACGCTACGGGTGATCTCTTTGGGAAAATTTACGAATACTTCCTCGCCGAGTTCGCACGGAGCGAGGGACAAAAGGGCGGAGAGTTCTTCACGCCGCGTTCCGTTGTGCGCCTGATGGTCGGGATCATCGAACCGCACGGCGGCAAGGTGTTCGATCCGGCGTGCGGCTCAGGCGGCATGTTCGTACAATCGGGACAGTTCATTGCCGAGCATCGCAAGGAACTGCAAGCAGCTGACAGTGATGTGTATGTGTACGGACAGGAGAAAACCCGAGAGACCGTCAATCTCGCCAAGATGAACCTGGCGGTGAATGGGCTGCGCGGCGAAGTGAAGCAGGCTAACACCTACTACGAAGACCCGTTCGACAGTTTCGACGCGTTCGACTACGTGCTCGCCAATCCGCCGTTCAACGTGGACGACGTGAGCCTCAGCAGTGTGGAGAAGGACAAGCGCTTCAACACCTACGGCATCCCGCGCAACAAATCCAAGGCCAAGAAAGCCGATGCGGGCAAGGAAACCGTCCCCAACGCCAATTACCTGTGGATCAATCTCTTTGCCACTTCAATGAAACCGCAG
>CAZAYE010000089.1:0-9049 GCA_964489255.1 uncultured Enterobacteriaceae bacterium | reverse complement strand
CTTAGTGCTGTCCATACGCTCGAGCCGCTTATCCGAGAGCACGCGGATGAAGCCGAGCACAATCGCCGTTTGTCCCAACCGGTAGTCTCGGCTCTCGTGGAAGCGGGCCTCTTCCGTATGTACACGCCCCACGCCTTGGGCGGATTTGAGGTCACGCCCCTCACCTTCTATCACGTGGTCGAGGCAGTGGCCCGTATCGACGGGTCCACGGGATGGTGCCTCATGATTGGTGGCGGGGGACCGTTGATGGGGGCGTACCTCTCCGACAAAGCAGCCGAGGGTATTTTCGGCTGTGACCCTCACGTTATCATCGGCGGCGCGATCTTCCCCTATGGCCGAGCCGTGGTCAGCGACGGCGGCTATACCGTCAGTGGGCGCTGGCCGTATGCGAGCGGCTGCCAACACTGCTCATGGCTACTGGCGTTCTGCAACGTCTTTGAGGCTGATCAGATGCGGCTCACGGACGGCGGTCACCCCGAAGTCCGAGTGGTCTTCGTGCCCCCTGCCCAAGTGACCATCCTCGAGACCTGGGAGGTGAGTGGTTTGGCCGGGACAGGAAGCCATGACTTTGTGATCGACCAAGTCTTCGTCCCCGCGGAGTACACGTGTAGGGTTGGTCTTGGGATGCGGCCACGGGCAAAACACTACCAGGGACCTCTCTACCGGTTTCCCTTCATGGGGTCGTTTGCGCTGCCGGTGAGCGCTGTCGCTTTAGGCATTGCACAAGGCGCGGTGGAGGCATGTATGGAGCTAGCCCACGCCAAGCGTCCTGCTGGCGGGACGCAGCTGCTGTGTGACCGTCCGCTGTTCCAAGTGCAGATGGCGGAAGCGGTGGCGTTGGTCCGGTCGGCCCGGGCGTGGTTGCATGCCTCGCTGCAGCAGGCCTGGGAAGCAACCGTGAACCGAGGCGAGGTTTCCTTCGAGGAGCGTGCGGACCTTCTGTTGGCAGCGGCCAACGCGACACGCAGTGCCGCAGCGGCGGTTGATATTGCCTACACAGCGGCCGGAGGCACGGCAAACTACCGGCGCAGTTCGCTGCAGCGGTCACTGCGGGATATTCATGCGGTGACCCAACACATTGTGACTGCATCCCAACAGTACGAGATTGCGGGGCGTATGCTGTTAGGGCTGCAACCCCTGCAACCCTTTATCCTCCTGTAAGCGCCAGTGACCTCTATATGCCCTTATCCGATCACTGCGGTGCTGTTTTTTAGGCACGCAGGTGAAGAGCAGTCGCCAGCGGGACGCTCACTGTGTTCGCGCCCCTGAGGGGGCAGGGCGTTAGGTTTCTCTTCAGTCTCTTGGCGATCCGCGCATTTCATGGAATCATCACGCTGCTCACCCCAGCCTATAACTTCATCCTCATATTGCTGGCGGCCTCGCACCGCTATAAACTTTTGCCAAGAAGCGCCGATCTTGTTTCTCAGGAAGAGAGAGGGGGTCTTCATGGACGTTACCGCACTACTCACCTTTGCCATGCAGTCTGGGGCCTCGGACGTTCACCTCAGCAGTGATGAGCCTCCCATGATCCGCATTCACGGGGACATGAAAAAGCTCGACCACCCGCCGCTGTCACGCGATGAGGTGCACGCCATGGTGTATGACATTATGACCGATGGTCAACGCCGGCTGTTCGAGGAAACCTTGGAGTTGGACTTTTCTTTTGACATGGGTGAGACTGGTCGTTTTCGGGTCAACGTGTTTATGCAACAACGCGGCGAAGCCGCAGTGTTCCGCACTATTCCCACGAAGATCCTTTCGACCGAACAACTCGGGTTGCCACCGATCATGAAGAGACTGTGTGATCGAGAAAAAGGGCTGATCCTCGTCACTGGCCCCACTGGCTCCGGAAAATCGACGACGTTGGCAGCCATGATCGATCATATCAACAATACCTTCGAAGGACACATTATTACCATCGAAGATCCGATTGAGTTTACCCATCGTTCGAAGAAGTGCCTGGTGAATCAGCGCGAGCTTGGCGAACATACGCGTTCTTTCGCCAATGCTCTGCGTGCGGTTTTGCGTGAGGACCCGGACGTGATTCTCGTCGGTGAAATGCGCGACCTCGAAACTATCCAACTTGCCATCACTGCAGCCGAGACTGGGCATTTGGTCTTCGCCACCCTGCACTCTCCCAGTGCTCCGCAGACCGTAGACCGTGTGATCGACGTGTTTCCCGCCGCTCAGCAGGCCCAGATCCGTGCCCAGTTCGCAGATTCGATCGAGGCGATCGTTACCCAGACCTTGTGTAAGAAAAAAGCCGGAGGTCGGGTTGTCGCCTTGGAGATCCTGATCGGCACGCCAGCCGTGCGAAACCTGATTCGCGAGGGGAAGGTACACCAGATTCCTTCAGCCATGCAGGTTGGCCAAAAAGATGGCATGCAAACCATGGACATGGCGCTCATCGACCTCGCCAACAGAGGGCTCATCACCCGTGAAGAAGCCCAGGCAAAGAGCCTGACTCCGAACCTGTTCGCCCTGGTTGCCCCTCCGGGCAAGGTTGCGCTGGGAAGGTTTTCGTGAGGTTTCGGGCTTCGACTTCGTTCAGGACCGGCAAGGATGCCTGCCTCGTAGCAGCCCCTGAGAAAGGACAACACCCGTGAATTTCCGCGATTTTCTCGAGATCATGGTTAAGCACAATGCCTCAGACATTTACCTCACCACCGAGAGCCCACCGATGTACCGCATCCAAGGCGTCGTCCAGCCGATCGGTGAACCCATCTTTAAACCAGAAGATCTGGAAAAGCTTGCTCAATCGGTGATGAATGAGCGGCAATGGCGCGAGTTCAACGAAAACCTGGAAATGAACCTCGCGCTTTCTTATAGTGGTCTGAGCCGTTTCCGGGTAAATGTCTTTCGTCAGCGCGGCTCCGTTGGCCTGGTGATCCGTAAAATCAACGTCGAGATCGCCACCATCGACCAACTCGGATTGCCACCAATTCTCGAAGACATTGTCATGACCAAGCGCGGGCTCGTATTGGTTGTGGGTGCCACCGGCTCGGGCAAATCCACAACCCTGGCCGCCATGATTGACCACCGCAACAGTAACGCGCCAGGGCATATTATCAGTGTCGAGGATCCAATCGAATTCGTGCACAGCCACAAACAATCAATCGTCAACCAGCGCGAAGTCGGATTCGATACCCATTCGTTTCAGGAAGCCCTCAAAAACGCGATGCGTCAGGCGCCAGACGTCATCCTGATCGGCGAGATCCGCGATAGTGAGACCATGGAAGCCGCCATCACTTTTGCCGACACTGGTCATCTGTGCCTGGCGACTCTCCACTCGACCAATGCCAATCAAGCATTTGAGCGGATCATCAACTTCTTCCCTGAGTCCCGACACGCGCAGATCTTTCTGCAACTCTCCCTCAATTTACGGTCAATCATTTCACAACGGTTGGTGATGGGCACGGACGGTTTTCGGGTGCCCGCACTGGAAATTCTCATGGATACTCCACGCATCAAGGAACTCATTAAACGGGGCGAAGTCGATACTATCAAAGATGCGATGGAGCAGGGTTCTCACGAAGGCAGCCAGACCTTCGACATGGCGCTTTTTAATCTCTACATCGAAGGAAGAATCAGCCTCGACCAGGCCCTTATCAACGCCGACAGCGTCAACAACCTCCGCCTCAAAATCAAAGTCAGCGAAGTCAAGGAGACGGCTGCCGTGAAGAAGACCGACCTCGGTGGGCTGCGCATCCAAGGCGCGGATCCAGCCTCGCGCTTTAGATGAATCTGGGAGTGATTAACGATTGCGGAGTCGGATTGCGGAATGTCGGAACGCTAGAACAGTTCTCGATTGAATGAGTCTTGGTGGTGTAGGCAGCTTGCCTGCAGGATGAGCAACGCGGCCAAGCTGGCCGCGCCACCAAGGCCCAATGGGTAATTCGCTCTAGGGATTGGGTAAAAATTGTCCAGCCCCTCATCCCCAGCCCCCAGCCTCTATGATTGCCTCCGCCAGACGCCAGTCATCCGGCGTCGTGATTTTAAAGTTCAACGAGTCACCCAGAATAACTCTCACCTGCCCCCCCAGCCATTCGACTAACGCCGCATCATCGGTCATTGCTACTCCCTCGGCCAGGGCTCGGGCATGAGCTTCACGAATCAAGGGAACACGAAACGTCTGCGGGGTCTGAGCCAACCATAAACCCTGACGAGGCACTGTTTCGAGGACAACGCCACTCTGGTCCACTCGCTTGATAGTATCTCTCACCGGAATGGCCACGAGCGCCCCTCCGGCTTCTGCAGCCACTGCAATGCTGTGGTTAATGACCTCGGCAGCGATAAATGGCCGAGCTGCGTCGTGGATCACCACGACCTCGCACGCTGGATCAAGGGCGGCTAACCCGAACCGGACTGAATCTTGTCGTTCTGGACCGCCATGGACAATACAGAAAGGCACAGAGAATGGTCCGTGTGCACCCAGCATGTCATGACACAACGCCTCTCGCTCTGGAGCAATGACAATGATGACTTTAGCAATCAACGGGGAGCGTGTCAGGCTTCGGAAGGTGTGAATCAGGAGAGGGGTACCAGCAAGAGAGAGAAACGGCTTTGGCAGCACCGCACCCATACGCTCTCCCTTGCCAGCGGCAACGATAACAGCATTGACGTGCAGAGAGGGAGCTTGGGAGAGGGAAGTCATGCCGTGGGTGTTCTTAAAGCCGTAGAAACCAGACCTGACCCAACTTTACAACTGATCGTCTGCCGAATCGGAGAGAACACACACCATGAGAAAAGCATCTTCACCGTTCTCGTAGTACTGCCGTCTGACAGCGACTTGCTGGAACCCAAAGGCTTGATACAGCGCAATGGCCGGCTGGTTGCCCACTCGTACCTCTAGGCTGGCTGTGCGCGCTCGGTTTTGACGGGCCTCGGTGAGAATTTCCTGTAACAGCAATTTCCCAACCCCACGCCGTCGATACGCAGGGTGGACGGCGACATCGAGGATATGCACTTCGTCAGCCACCAGCCAGCGGCAGAAATATCCGATCACCTGACCTGCCCCCTCAGCCACCACCAAGCGGGCAGAGGCGTTGTGCAACTCGTTGAGGAAAAACTCGGGCCTCCAGGGAGAAGGAAAAGAAGCCTGTTCGATCTCGAGCACTGCCGGAAGGTCAGATACCTCAAAGGGGCGGAGAAACACCTGCTGGAGTGACTGGGCCGCCTGGATTCCCCCTCCCCCATCGTCCATAGGCATAACGCGTTACCGCTTGAACAATACAACCTCAAGAGTTTTGTGCCGATAGCGGTGCTTGAAGTTTGCGATTGGACTCTTGAATTCAATCTGCCTAGTAAAATCCGGCGGAAATGCGGGCGAGATGGCTGCCAGTTTGCGGACCTGCGGATCAGTGACTTTTCCCTTGACGACGAGGCTGCCGTTTCTGGTAGAGAGGTCATAGTCGTAGTCTGGCATTTCATCGCCAATCCCCATTTCCCTCTTTGCAGCAGAAACAGGCATGCGTCGAGGCATCTCGATGCGCAGCAGGTAGGCGTTTCCCAGTTCTTCGATGGTGTACACTTCTCCATAGCGCCGCGCGCGCTCGGTCTTCTCATCGAACTCCTGGGTGTAGTATCCCTCAAAAGCCATCTGCCCTTTCTCCACCGAGCGGTTCTTCGCCGCAGAACCAAGAAAAGGGGATACCAGCGGCGCTAAAGGAAGACCATACCAGGCTCCACCGAACGTCGCTTCGTCACTCGGCACGCCGTAGAAGAAGGTCTCACGCAAGCGCAGAATGGTTTCCGTCGAGGCAAGCAAGAGGCCGAAAAAGATAAACTTATTAACCCCTTGGTCAAAAATGTCACCCCCCATAACTGTGGTATAGAGCACGACGAACACTATGGGGTAGAGAAGCATGTTCAACAAAATGTTGAGACCGGTAGCGGTTGCTGCGCTAAAGTAACGGCGATCACCAACAGTCTCCTGGAGAGCCCGCTTGGTCGAGAACGGAAGAGCCCCTAGGAGAGGCTGGAGGGCAGCCACAAGCGCTCCGAGAACCGGCCGACCGCTGCGCGGCTGGACTCGAGCGAGTGCGGCTTCAAAACTGATCCCCAGTTCGCCCGGAAATACTTTCTCCCCTCTGGCCGTCGCCGGAGCAGGTTTTGCCGCTGGAGCAGCTTTCGTTATGGGGGCAGGAGTAGCTTTGGCGAGGGCAGGTTTGGGCACAGGTGCAGCTGGAGCAGCTTTCGGGGTAGGGGTTGCAACCGTCACAGGGACAGGCTCGGCATGTCCATTCGCCTGCACGGGCGCTGCCGGAGCCACCGCTTCAGCGCCTTCTTGGCGAAAACGCGACGAGAAATCGTTTCCAAAAGTCGTCTCTGGATGCAGCTGTTGGGCACGGGCAATCAGGACCGCTTCGGTCTCAACAATGTCAGGATTGGGGACACAACAGTCCACCGGACATACCGCCGCACAGGCCTCGTGGTCGTAAAAACCGACACACTCCGTGCACTTTTCCGGTACGATGTAGAAAATCCCATCGGCGATGGGAGGATGTTTCTCTCCATTCAAATCCCATTCTACGCCACCTTGATAGATGGCAGTGTTGGGGCACTCAGGCTCACAAGCCCCACAATTGATACACTCGCTGGTGATCATCGTGGCCATGCTGAACTGTTCTCCTTATAGTTCTGCGGAAACCGCCGATATGTATGGTATGACACGGTTTCATCTATCGTGTTTACTCCAGGTGGTCAACGAGAGGGGACATTCGGCTTTCGCTCGATAAACCGAGACCGGCAAGGCATGGAAGACAACCTTACATGTTATTCCCCTTTAGGGGAGAAAGGAGGCCAATATGAGAAATTGGCAAAAAGGCGTGGTCGCAGCGACGTTGGTAGGTGCATTGTGGGGAGGGGCACCGGTCTGGGGGGATCAACACGAAGGCAAGGTCAACATTAATACCGCTGACCAGAAGACTCTGGAGGCGCTCCCCGGTCTTGGTCCAGCCAAAGCCAAGGCTGTGATCGAGCACCGCGAGAAAAACGGGGCGTTTAAGACCGTTGATGACCTCAAGGGCGTCTCCGGAATCGGCGATAAGACCATGGAGGAGCTTAAAGACAAGGTCACTATCGATGGGAAATAGACAGAAATTTTAGTCAGCCCTCACAGAGGCGGCCCTTTAGCCGCCTCTGTTTTTTTCAGGGCTCCGCTCTCCGTACCGTCGGAGAAATGGAAGGCGGTTCTTCCTTGACCTCTTTGGTCACTGGCGGGCGGGCAGGAATAGCGCGGACCACTTCTTGCAACTTGTGTTGGATACGGTCAAGCGTCTGAGGAAAAGGGATGCATTCGAGCACGATACGACAGGTTCGTTCGTGCTGTGCCTGAGTAAAGTGTATCCCAAAAGCAATTCCTGATTCGCGTAAGAAGGGGACCATCACGTGCAGAATCTCCCGCATGCGGAACCCAGGCAGACGTGTGCAATCGGTGAGAAAGTGCGTATGGATCCAGAGTTCTTCACGGCCGAGAATTTTCATGCCACCTGAACAGAACGAAGGGAGGCACAAATCACGAACTGGTCCCCTTTGAGGCTTCTGCTGCTTTCCGGTCACACTCAGCTCGGCAATTTTTCGAATAATCGTCAGCCTTGGTGTTGCACTCGGTGAGGCGATCGAAGGCCTGTTGAGCGGTCAGTTCATCGCTGCATTCCTTAAACATCTTCTCCGAAGTGTCCTTGCATTCGTTCCGACAAGCCGTCAATGGATCTGGGGGCGGCGGTTTCGGCAATTCTTTCTCTTTCTCGCACCCAACCATGAAGAAAAAACCGGCTGTGAGGATAATCCCTGCAGCCACCTGCCAATTTCTCATCATATCCCTCCTATGTGCTGTCCCTGCCTACTACCGATCTGGGACGTAAGTCCACGCACTTTTTGCGTGTTCTCACATAGCATGACCAGTGCCAGACGAAAAGGAGGGCATAGGACTTGGCGCCTCTCCGGAATCAGTGCTACCGTCCCAGGGGAAAATTTCACTATCTTCTCCTCATCAACTTCTCAAACTCCCGCGATAGGGATAGAGCAGAACGGATTTTTTCCGCTCATTATGGTATAAAGCGCCTCGGGGAAGGGAGATGTCAGACCGCTTGGCAGCAAGTATTTTCGTGGGGCGAGAGCGAGAGCTAGCGATGCTGCGAGCGGGCTTGGACGACGCCTTCTCCGGCCGCGGGCGCGTGCTCTTGCTGGGGGGCGAACCAGGGATTGGCAAAACCCGCACCGCGCATGAATTGGCCTCGCATGCCCGGCAGCGCGGCGCCCAAGTGCTGCTGGGCCGCTGTTACGAGGGCGAGGGCGCCCCGCCATTTTGGCCTTGGATACAGATTGTCCGAACCTATGTGACAGCATGTGACATCGACCTCCTACGGACGGAAATGGGAGCGGGTGCGGTGGACATCGCCCAGGTGATTCCCGCAGTACGGGAGCGGCTGCCTGCATTGCCTTCACCTCCAGGGCTAGAGTTGGAGCAGGCGCGGTTTCGCTTCTTCGACAGCTTCACTACCTTTCTCAAGACTGCCGCGCAACGATGTCCCCAGGTGCTGATTCTGGACGATCTGCACTGGGCCGATACGCCTTCGTTGCTGCTGTTGCAGTTTGTAGTGCGAGAGGTGGGGAGCAGTCGGCTGCTGATCGTGGGCACCTATCGCGACCTCGGGTTCGGGCGCGCGCATCCGTTGGCACAGGCCTTGGGTGAGATTGTGCGTGAGCCGTGTAGCCAGAGTGTCACTCTGCGTGGACTGAGCGAGCACGACGTCGCCCGGTTCATCGAGAGCACGACCGATCAGTCTCCCTCCGCGGCCCTCGTCGCCTCGGTGCACCAAATCACCGACGGCAACCCCTTCTTTTTGACCGAGGTCGTGCGCCTCTTGTTTGACGCGGGCAATCAATCTCTCATCCCTGGATCGCGCTCCGGAATTGTCATTCCTCAAGGCGTGCGGGCGGCGGTCGGCCGGCGGTTGCTGGAACTCTCGGCGGAATGTCAACAGGCGCTCACTCTGGCGGCAGTGATCGGCCGGGAGTTTGACGTCGAGGTATTGAAAGGTGTGGG
>CAZAYE010000088.1:0-9111 GCA_964489255.1 uncultured Enterobacteriaceae bacterium | reverse complement strand
GAGCAACAAAACCACGTCGGTGTCCTGCCACACGTTGAGAGCAGTCTCCACCATGCGACGGTTGAGCAAAGAACGCGAATAGTGATGGATGCCGGGGGTATCGATAAAAATCAACTGCGCGTGCGGCAGAGTCTGAATCCCAATGATACGGGTACGCGTCGTTTGTGGTTTAGGAGTAACGATCGCCAGTTTGGCGCCGACTAAGGCGTTGAGCAGGGTGGATTTGCCAACGTTCGGTCGCCCCACCAGGGCGACGAAACCACAACGAAACTGTGTGTCAGGCGGAGATGAAGGAGTCTGCGGAGTCACCGTTCTCAATAGCGTTCAGCTCTCAGCTTTCAGCCCAGAAGACAGGAATCGGTGAACCGGGGAATCGGCGAATCGGTGAGTCGAAAATCATTTCTCCGATTCTCCCTTTCTCCGTTTCTCCGGTTCTTCCTGTCCGAGGCTGACTGCTGATCGCTGCTTTCCTTCTATCGTGCGAAATCTGTCGCCCGAGTCTCACGGATCACCGTGACCTTGATCTGGCCAGGGTACGTCATCTCACTCTCGATTCGCTTCGCGACCTCGCGGGCCAAGAGGGTCGCTTCGCCATCGGACACCGAACCCGGATCAACGATAATGCGGACCTCGCGGCCAGCCTGTAAGGCAAACGATTTCTCCACACCGGAGAACGAACTGCTAATGCGTTCAAGCGTATCCAGCCTGCGCACATAGCTCTCCAGCGTCTCCCGCCGCGCACCCGGACGTGCCCCTGAGAGCGCATCCGCTGCATCTACCAACGGCGCCAACACGGTCTCAGCTCGCACTTCTTCGTGATGCGCCGCGATCGCATTGACAATTTTTGCTGACTCGCCATATTTACGCGCCACCTCGCCGCCGATGATTGCGTGCGAGCCTTCGATTTCGTGTGATACGGCCTTGCCGATGTCATGGAGCAAGCCCGCCCGGCGGGCCTGTTTCTCATTCAGCCCCAATTCCGCCGCCATAATGCCACAGATGTAGGCAGTCTCAATCGAATGCATCAACACATTCTGGCCATAACTATAGCGATATTTCAACATGCCGAGCAGCTTGATGAGTTCGGCATGGACCCCGTGCACTGCTAATTCGAGCACGGCTCGCTGTCCAGCTTCTCGCACTGCTTCCTCTACCTCTTGCTCGGCCTTCTTCACCACTTCCTCAATCCGCGCCGGGTGAATACGACCATCGGCAATGAGGCGTTCAAGCGCGACCCGCGCAATCTCTCGGCGGATCGGGCTATGGCTCGAAATGAGCACCGCCTCGGGCGTGTCATCGACGATCAAATCGACCCCGGCGGCCGCCTCGATCGCACGGATGTTCCGCCCTTCTCGGCCGATGATGCGCCCTTTCATGTCATCGCTCGGCAAATGAATGATTGAGGCCGTGCGTTCAGCGACGAACTCCCCAGAGAGGCGTTCAACCGCAATACAGATGACCTTTTTTGCTCGGCGTTCGGCTTCCTCTCGCGCCTCTTCTTCGATAGCGACGATGCGACGGGCAGCCTCATGACGCGCCTCTTCCACGAAGTGATCCATGAGCATGCGTTTCGCCTCGTCTCGAGTCATGCCAGCAGCCTGCTCCAACTGGCGGCGGGTCTCCTCTATGAGGTTCGTGTATACCTGTTCTTTCTGCTGGACCGCTTCTTCCTTGCTTTTGAGTCCCTGCTCACGGCGAGAGTGCTCGGTTTCGCGGCTCTCTAAGAGCTCAACTCTTTTCTCCAAGGTTTCTTCCCGGTTCTGGAGGCGTTTCTCGGTTTGCTGGATTTCTCTTCTTCGGTCTCGTACCTCCTTTTCGAAGTCAGCTTTAGCCTGCAAAACGGCATCTTTCGCCTGCACCTCAGCTTCTTTCTTGATGACAGTAGCCTCTTTCTTCGCCTCTTCAACGATGAGTTTGGCGGCGACTGCTGCCTGCGCAACCGTCTCCTTGCTCCATCGCTGACGCAGGAGCATGATCACTCCCACGCCTAAGGCACCACCCACCACTCCCAGGATCACGTAGAGCAATGAGTTCATGTTTACAAACCTCCTTCCACATGCCACGGTAGGAGAGCATTGCTATCCTCCACTTTCACGGCTTGATTGACGACGATGTGCTCCTTTCCTTGTGCTTAAAAGACACAGGCACAGTATGCTTAAGTCGCTCTCAAGAGAACCCCCCAGCGACAACAACCAGGCACTATCCTGGGGTCTGAGGGACAGACCCGTCGTGTGAGAAAAGGTGGGAAAGAGGAAAAGGCAGGAACAAGGGGAAATGCGGCATGTCCTCAGTCAGGAAGAGGGTAGAGATTCTTTTTGCTCCTCTTCCTCCGAGGTTGGCACACGCCGAGAAGCAGTAATGGTGTTTACTGGATTCTCTTCCGAGGTTGCTATCCCGTCCAGTCTCTCACTCTGCTCAAGTCGTTCAAGCAGCAGAGAGGATAGACGTGCAGCTTCCTGCTCAATCTCAGCCTCTCGCCGGCTGACTTTGTGGTATTCGTCCGCGATGCTCAGCGCTGCCATAATTGCCACCCGCAAAGGCACGGCAGTTTTCGCGGTTCCTCCGATTTGACGCATCCGCTGGTCTACATCGGACGCAAGCTGCTTGACGTATTCTTCGTCGTCTTCGCTGTTCACAGTGAAGGTCTGGCCAAAGATCTCAACCTCAATCAGCCTTTTCATTCCTTCATCCCTCACCCTTCATATATTCAGCCAACCCATCGAAGCGATGCAGGATCTTCTCCAGCCGGTCACGGATTTCGCCCCGCTCCCGCTCTAGTTGGCGCACTTGTTCGAGCAAGGCAGAATATGCGCGTTCCCGTTCTTGCAGACGTACTGAAAGGTCTTCCTTTTCGCTCCAGATCCGTTCGTGACGTGCGAGAAGCCCATTAATTTTTGCTTCAAGTTGTTTAAGACTTTCCAGAGCCATATTTAAAGTAAAGTGTACGTTAAGGCCAAGCTTATTGTCCTAACCTTTCCCTGTCAAGGGAAACTGTGCTCTCAGGCGGAGTAAAGAGTGCTTCGACAAAATCCACGGCGGTAAAATCTTGTAAATCTTCTGCGTGCTCGCCCAGCCCTACACAGCGGATCGGTACACCGAACCGCTCGACCACAGATAATACAATCCCTCCTTTTGCTGACCCATCCATTTTCGCCAGAATCACCCCGGTCAGGGGCAAAGTCTGCTGAAAGGTTTGGGCCTGACTCAGCGCATTCTGGCCAGTTGTCGCATCGAGGACTAACAGGGTTTCATGCGGGGCACCGGGCAGTTCCTTGGCAATCACCCGACGCACTTTTTTGAGTTCTTCCATCAAGGGGACCTTGGTATGCAGCCGACCAGCAGTATCCACGATGACAACGTCGACCCCACGCGCCAGCGCAGCCCGTATACCGTCAAAGGCCACGGCCGCCGGTGAGGCTCCGCTGCGGTGCTTGATGAGGTCTATCCCAAGCCGTCCAGCCCATGCCTCCAACTGCTCAATGGCAGCCGCACGGAAGGTGTCGGCTGCCACCAACAACACTTGCTTATTTTCCTCACGAAAACGAGCAGCCAGTTTAGCGATAGTGGTGGTTTTCCCTACTCCATTGATGCCAACTACCAGGATGATCCACGGTTTTGTTTCGCCAACCAGAGGAGGGGACGGCAGTTTTTGCAACACCGCAAGCATCTCTTCCTTGAGGTACGTCTTGAGTACCTCCGCCTCTTTTGGGCGCTCACGCCGACAACGCTCTTGCAAGCGGGTAATCAGGGCAGTCGTCGTCTGCGCCCCCACATCAGCACCGAGGAGGGCTTCTTCGAGCTCAGTGAACACCTCTTCACTAACAGGCCGACCACGAACCAGGCGATCGAGAGGAGTGGTAAAAGCATGGCGCAAACGCGACAACCCCCGGCGCCAGACGGATCGCTTCGCCGCCAGTTCTTCCGCTGGGCTCTTTGGCAAAGAGTCAGAATCTCTCTCGCGAGAGGAAAATTCCGAATTCGCCGAGGGGGGAGGAACCGGAGACTCTGGAGTGCCAGAGTCAAGGCTTTTTTTTCGCCAGGAGAACCACTGAGCCATCAGGACACACGTACCGACACCACGGTGGAGACCCCCGGCTCTTGCATCGTGATCCCGTAGAGGGTGCTGGCCGCTTCCATGGTGCGCTTGTTATGGGTAATCAATATCACTTGCGTCGAGGCGCTCATCTCTCTCAGTAGTTGGTTAAACCGCCCGACGTTGGCATCGTCAAGGGGAGCATCAACCTCGTCCAGAACGCAGAAAGGGCCAGGGCGGATTAAAAACAGGGCAAAGGTAAAACTGAGGGCCGCCAACGCTTTCTCCCCACCGGACAGGAGTTGTAGCAAACGCAGCCGTTTCCCCGGCGGCTGGACAGCAACCTCGACCCCACTTTCAGTCAGATCATCTTCGTGCGTGAGCATAATTTGTGCCTTCCCACCCTCGACGAGACGACCGTACACCTCACGAAACTTGACATCCACCTGGGCAAACGTGTCACGAAACCGCTCGCGGGATTCACGGTTGAGTTTGGTAATCGTACTTTGCAGGTCGTCGAGCGAGCGCCGCAAATCTGTCTCTTGAGATTGAAGAAAGGTATAACGCTCTTCCACTTCAGCCAGCTCAGCAGCTGCGCCTGGGTTGACTTCTCCTAAGCGCGCAATCTTGTCGCGCAGTTCCTGGCGGCGCGTGTCGTTGATTGCGTCGGCACAGACACCAGAGTACTGGGGGAGTACGTCTGCTGCCGTCAGGCCATACCGCTCGCTGATCGTCGCCTCAATGTTTTCACGAGCGACCCGTTTTTCGGCGAGTTTGACCTCAAGGCGAGTTTTTTCCTCCTGCAGTTCCGTCCGCGTAGTACGCTCCTGCTCCAGACGCTGGTCACAAGCGTGGCCTTGATTCCGCAACTGAGTACACGATTCTCGCCGCAGAGCATACTCTTGTTCTGCCACAGCCAGTTCAGCCGTGGTTTGGGCTAGGCGAACAGCAAGATCTTCTGCATCCTTATGCCTTCGCTCGCTTTCTGCTTGGGCTGCCTGAATTTCTGCCCTGCTCAGCGCTAGACTGTCTGCCAATTCTTGCTGACGTTCACCGAGCCGAGCGAGTTGGACACGCAGCCCTTGCTGACGCTCACGTCTTTCGGCAACCCGCACCCGGAGCTCATCTCCAAGTACTCGCTGCTGTTCTAGAGCAACCCTGACTTGGGCGACCTCGGCCTGCTTGGCTGTCAGCGCAATCTCGCGCTCGTTACGCCGAGCTTTAATTTCGGCATCATGTCCTTCACGGGCGTCAATTTCCTGCAGCAGAGACTGCTGTTCACTCTGCAAAGTCCGCTGTTCGTAGGCCAAACCTTCGTTTTTATCAAGCAGGCGACGGCGCTCGCCTTCAAGCTTGCCCTCTTCCCGCTGGAGGACCTCACTTTCCTTTCCCAGGATACGAGCCTCTTCTTCCAGACGGAGAATCTCCCCTTCGAGGTCTTGTTGTTGCTGCTTCACTTCCTGACGACGTTGCATCAGTGCTGCTACCACAGCTTCGTGCCGCTCGACTTCCTCTTGTAAGGTACGGATCTCTCGCCGCCGCTCTAGCAAGGCTTCCTCAGCAAACCCTTCGCTGCCGCCGCTGACTACTCCCTGGGCAGTGATGACTTCTCCCTCCGGCGTCACAAACGTGCAATGGACCCCATTCTGATGCCAGAGTTGTAAACCAACGCGCAGATCAGGCACGAGCACCGCATCACCCAACAAGGTCTCAGCCACTTCGCGATACCGTTGATCAACCGTCAGGAAACTGAGCAGCAGCGGAGCCGTCCCCTCTCCTACAGTGGGGCAAGCCTGGCAATTCTCGTGACCGTTCTCATGCGATGAGCCGTTCGTCTTCCTCGGACAGAGCGGAATAAAGCTGCCATGGCCAGCCCGAGTGTTCCGCAAGTATTCAACCGCGCTCAGCCCTTCCTCAATGCCAGAAACGACGACATATTCGAGCTTGTCTCGCAGGACCGCGGCCACCGCACGTTCATACTCTCGGGGGACCTCGACCATCTGGGCAACCGCGCCATAGATTCCAGCTGGAGGCTCAGCGCTGGTCATAATGGATCGCACCCCCTGAGCGTACCGATCGTAATCTCCTTCCATTTCCTCCAGTGTTGCTAACCGAGCGCGTAATTCGGCCTGTTTGGCCCAGGCAGCCGTCAACTCGGCATTGACCTGTTCACTGACATTGGCAACTTCACGTAATCCATCAGCTTTTTCCACGTGTTGCTGTTGACCGGTAAGGAGACGAGCGCGGAGATGAGCGGCACGACTCTGAACAGAGGCTAGGGCATGCTCTGTTTCCTGGCGCAAGTTCGTGAGTCGTTCAGTTTCTCGTGCCAACACCTGAAGACGCTGTTCGACCTCAGCAGCTCGCCGCCGAGCGTACGCCAACGCATTCTGCACTTGGGCCTCTTGAGTGAGCAGATCAACAATCTCCGTTTTGATCTCCTCGGCAGCGGCTTCCCGCTGGGCCAAAGTGTGCTGGAGAGCCGTAGTTTCCTGTTCGTGCGTACCCAGTAAGGCCTCATCTTGAAGCAAGAGTTGCTGGATATCGGCGTTGAGAGCCGACAGATGGGAGGTCTCGTTCTGGACCTGCGCTTGTTTTTCTGTCAGTGTCCCAATCTCACCTTCGGCAGCAGACACACGGGCCTTGGCTTGTTGCTCTTGTTGGAGGAAGAATTGTGCCTGCTGCTCCCCTTGACGAAGGGTACTTTCCAGAGCGTGCTGCTGTTCTGCTACAGCATGTAAAGTAGTCTCTTCTCGGGCGAGGGCTGCAGAAGTTTCAGCCCGTTCGGCTAACAGTCGTTGCTCTACTTGGCCAAGGTGTTCTTCCTGTTGTAAGAGTTCGATCCGCTGGGTATCGAGAGTCGCCAACTCCGCAGAGAGAGCCTGGTATGCTCGGCAGAGCAGAGTCAGATCTACAGCTCGCAATTCCTCCTGCAGGGCGCGGTATTGTTCTGCTTTTTTTGCCTGGCGGCGTAGCGACCCGAGTTGCCGTTCCATTTCACGGAGGAGATCCACGACTCTCGACAGATTATCATGCGTGCGCTCCAGCTTACGTTCAGCCGCGAGCCGGCGGCTGCGGTATAAACTCACCCCAGCCGCCTCGTCAATCAGAGCGCGAATTTCCTCGGGTTTGGCATTAATGAGGTGATCAACCCGCCCTTGTTCAATGATTGAGTAGGCTTTGGAGCCGGCGCCGGTCCCTAAGAAAAACTCGACGATATCACGCAGACGGCAGGGGATTTTATTGATCAGGTATTCAGACTCGCCAGAACGGAAATAGCGGCGAGCAATCATCATCTCGGTCCAGTTCCCGAGCGATCCACCGTTTCCGTTGACTTGGGGGTCGGAAGCATCATTCTCCAGCAGCAGAGTCACCTCAGTCATTCCCAGTGGGGCGCTTCCTTCGTTGCCGGCAAACACCACATCCCCCATCTCCTGGCCGCGCAAATGCCTCGGGCTTTGTTCACCTAAAACCCAGCGCAGGGCATCAACCACGTTAGACTTGCCACACCCGTTCGGCCCGACAACCGCCGTGATGCCGGTGGGGAAAGTCAGAACTGTCTTATTTTTAAAGGATTTGAACCCGAGCAGTTCGAGCTGCTTAATGCGCATTTGCCCCACAACGCCTCCAATTCCCCACCACCCCGCTTCCTGGCCAGGAAATGCTCAAGGGAAAGGGCTAAAAAGTCGTGTGGCTACTATATCTTGTGGAGCAAGAGAAATCTACCGTTTTTTTGCTCTTTCAGGCAAACAGAAGAGCCATCAGCCGACGAAGAAGGATCGCAGGCCACTGACCGGATGGTAGGGATACTTCATAACAGGCGGGGGACGAAGATTTTTCCCACAGGCGGAACTTTGAAGAAAATAGCTTCGTGCAAGGTTTCGGAGTCGAGGTCCTTTTCTACCTCGTCGATAGTATCGCCACTGGAAAGCACCCGTTTTTTATCGGGAGAGAGTGCCACCCACTTGTTGCCAAAGGGCTTGAGCAGTATAGCAAGGCTTGGTTTGGGAGGTTTTGTCGCGTCTTTCCTCATGAGAGGGATTATACCCGTCTGGCCTCAGTGGTCAATTTGAGATTGCAAATCTCTGCGGTCTGAATGAATACAAAGATTTCCCGAGTGTTCCTTGAGAGCACGGCGAATTTCCTCTCGCTCCTCGCTATGGGCTATCACCCGCCCTTTACAGAGGGGGGTAGCATCATCAAGCTCGTAGTCCGTGATTAGAAGCCACTGGTTTGGATATCTAGCTTTCATCTGTTTTTTGGTAAGTAAAGGCTTTTTGGACATCGAGCCCTCCTCGTAACCACGTAGACAGGTCAGGATTATAAACAAGAGACAGAACGAGGAGCAAGCTAAACCGACGTCTGCCCCTAAACCTGATGGCGAAACTCAAGGGGATTAGCTATCGCCTTGAACGGCTCCCTCGTCCCGCCGGTCCCGATCACCATAATGGTGCCATAGCCAAGAATGCGACCCAGGATGGACTGGTCAACAGCCATATTGCCCCCAGCTCAGGATGCCTTTCCAACATCTCCTGGTATCCACGATCGATGAGGGTGATTCCTCCATCCGCAGGTTCTCGGTCGCTATAGGGGACTAAACCATTCTGACCGCCTCTGCCCGCACGGTAGTACTTGAAGAAGTAAGCATACTGCGGCCCTTCGATCGCCTCATCAATTTTCCCATATAGTTCGTAGATACTCTTTTCAGCGAAAAATCCATGCATCGACCAAGAGGCGTCCACAAGAATCCCGCTGGAGCCCTGGGCACGGGCCAGAGCAGTCCAAAAGAAAAGGGCCCACCAGGCGACTAGGCTCCTTATGGGGAGCATATATGATTGAGGTGTTCTCATAACCCAAAAGCCTGCACTTCAATTCGGTCGCCCTGACGGACTCCGAGAATGAGACTGGTAGGGCCGACGACCGGAGGGCAGAGGATCTTCTGACTAGAGCCGCCCACCTTGATTACATCGTCAAAGCTCTGCAAAGGCAGGAAGCAGACATCCTCTCCCCCTGCCGGTTGAGCGTGCCTAAAAGCAGATACGGTCCAATTTGACGCGGCGGAAATACTCCCGCTGCGG
>CAZAYE010000087.1:5528-9195 GCA_964489255.1 uncultured Enterobacteriaceae bacterium | reverse complement strand
CTTCTCCTTCCGGTCTCGCTTGCTTCCCGTATTCATGGAAACCATCCCACGGCAAAAAAGGGGTCTGTTGCTTTTTGTTGGTCTCGGACTGTTGGCTGTAGTCGGGAAGTACCTCTTCGATGGCTCCAGTATCCCCCGCTCGACCACTCCCAGTGCCCTTCAGTCGGAAGGACCGGATCCAAAGAAAGACCCCCTTCTGTCTCCTCTCCCACAGTTAGAAAGCAGGAGTCAAGAGAATGTTCCTGGCCCTTCAATTGAGCCCCATTCTCGTCCAATCGCCGTCCAACCTCCCCCTGGCCCGCAGGGACCTGTATCCTCTGTAAGACCCCTGCAAATCACCCAAGCGATCCCTAATACAACGCGCGAACTGATCTTGACTGAAGGCCAGAGTCTTAATTTTGCCGTTGAAGCGGAAGGAGGAACCGGCAAGGCTCTCCAGTATCTATGGCTGCTGGACGGGGAAGAGAAGGCGAAAGGGAATAAATGGACCTACAGGCCAGACTTCAGCGAAGGCGGAGATACCCCCAAACAGGTGACGGCGAGGGTCACCGATGAGGCGAACCAGAAGGTGGAAAAAATCTGGCAAGCGCGCATTGTCAATAAGAATCGTTCCCCTCGTATCGAATCGGTCTCACCGTTGAGTGAGCCGATTGAGGTCGCTCCAGAGGAAACCACCGATTTCTCGGTCACGGCTAGGGACCCCGACCGGGACGATCGCTTGGTGTATATCTGGACCCTGAATGGACAGGAAGTCGCCCGCGGCGACCAGCGACAATTTCGCGCTCCTCCGTCAGCTTCCCCTTACAAGGTTACGGTCACGGTCGTCGATCAAGATGGGCAAAAAGACCAAACGGACTGGCGTGTCAACATCAAAGCATCCTCATCTGCACCACGCCTCATCTCTCTCCAACCCCGGGAATACAAGGTCAGCACTCGAGCCGGACAACCACTCGACTTTTCGGTGACGGCTGAACTACCTAGAGGAGTGCAAAAGCAGTTGCGCTATCAATGGAACGTAGAAGGTGGCTCTTCAACAACAACCGAGACTGGCAATCACCGCTTCATCTTTGCAGCTCCTGGGATTTACCGTCTGACGGTCTTTGTCGTAGCTTCAGGGGGGCTTCAGAGTCCACCGAAAAGATGGATCGTTGATGTGCAGCAATAGGAAGGAGAGATCCCCAAATCTCGCTAGAGGGAACTTCCTTATTCTGTTATCGTGCGGAGTTGGGTTTCTTCCTGAATACCGAATGTTCTATCCCTTGCCGATAGTGGAACGACTTGCATGGTGATTCCTGGAAAAACGGTCATTTCCGGAAAATATGAGGTTCTCGAACGCCTCGGCAGGGGGGGTATGGGAGAGGTGTTCAAAGTTCGCCACAAGACACTCCAGACTCAACTCGCCATCAAAACTATGCTGCCCGAGCTCGCGGAAAACGAAGCCTACGTCAAGCATTTTAACGAGGAAGCCCGCAAAAATCATAGTCTGAGCAATCCGCAAAATCGCGACGAGAACATCGTCCAAGTCATCGATGTCGCTTTTGATCCGAGCCTTAATCTCCATTACTACGTCATGGAGTACATCGAAGGGAAGACGTTGAGCCAAATTCTGCGTGAGCAAGGGGCCCTTCCCCTCCAGGATATTCTCAATATCGCTGAGAAAGTCGGGCGCGCACTGGCCAAGGCTCACAATATGCCCAAACCAATGATCCACCGGGATATCTCGCCCTCTAATATTATGGTCGAAAATCGCTCGCGACGAGTGGTCGTGATGGATTTCGGCATTGCCAAGGAAGTCGGCGAAGATACGATCGGGGCGGTTGGAAAGCCCAAATATTGCTCGCCCGAGCAGATGCGGCACGAAGGGCTGGATGGCGCCGCTGATATCTACTCGTTGGGCATGGTGATGTACGAAATGTACACTGGCAAACAATTTTTTGCCGGGCTCACAGCCGACAAAGTCATGGAGCAGGTCTCCTATGATCCCAAAGAGAACCTCCCCTACTTCGAGTCCTCGACGCCTCAGGAGTTTGCCACACTCGTCACCCGCTCGATTGCCAAATCACGGGCACGACGCTACCTCCGCATGGAAGAGTTTCTCCAGGCGGTGGAGATGTGTCGAACCGGCTTGCCGGAAGATTCCGAGACGAAGACGGTCACTATCATTCTTCCATTCCCAGACCTCAAGAAAGGAAATCCTGAAGAGCGACGGAGGCAGTTAGAGGAAGAACTGCGATTGATAAGCCTGGATCTGCAAGGGCGCGCCCGCACGGCGCGGGAGCAGGCGGAGGAAGAAGGAGCGAACGTTCTCGCTGCAGCGCTGTTTCAACAGGGTCAAGCGAAGGAAGCTGAAGCCAACCGCTTACTGGACGACCGGAACCATTCGCGAGCCCAGGAGTCCTATGGAGGGGCAGTCGCCCTGTTCACCCGTGCGAGCGAGGCGGCCCAGCAAGTGGCGGAGCAAGCCCGCAAAGAGATGGAGACTGTCAAAGTTGAGGCGGAACGCTATCGGGCACGAACGACGCAGGCAGCCCGGCATTTCTATACCGATGGGCTCATGGCCGAAGCTCAAGCGCGAGATTTTTTGGCCGATAAGCGGTATCAGCGCGCCTCTGAGAAATACACCGAAGCCCAACGAGCGTTTGCTGATGCCCGGGATGTCGCCTACGAAACCAGGCGGGGAGAGGCCGAGTCAGTACGACAGCAGACGGAAGCCATCAAGGATGCGGCGCGAGAGGAAGGAGCAGACAGCCTCGCTGCAGAGCTTTTTCAACAGGCAGAGCAGCGTGAGAAACAGGCTGCAGATGCACTAGAACAGGAGGAGTTCACCCAAGCGATCCAGCTGTATGCTACGGCGCGCCAGCAGTACGTAGAAGCCCGGCAGCAAGCGCACACTGAGCGGCAACGGCAACTGGCGCTGACGGCACAACAGCAGGCGCAGACAGCGCGGCAACACACAGAAGCGCAGGAAAAAGCCTACCTCGTCCTTCCTTCCTATGGCCCGGCAGCCGAGGCTCAGCGTCAAGGAGACACACGACTCGCAGAGCACGAATACGAAGAAGCCGTGCGGGCGTATGAACAAGCACGGCAAGGGTATGGGCAAGCTGAACAGGAAGCCCAACAAGTACAAAAACAGCGAGCCGCAGATGCGTACCAGGATCTTCAGGAAATACGGAATCAAGCAGCAAAGGCAGGGGGCAAAGAGCGGCTTGCGCAGTGGTGGACTGAGGCGGACCAATTCGTCACATATGGAGCGGAAAGCGAGGAACGGGACGACTTTCGCCCAGCGCAGCAGTGGTATGAGCGGGCAGCCCAGCAGTTCGAACAGTTGCGACGTGAGGCAGAGTCCCAATTTGCGCGCGAGCGAGTTGAGGCAATACGGCAACGGATTACCGAGATAGAACAGGCGCTGGAGCCACTCAAGCCGTGGGCAGGCCCACAGTGGCAAGCGGCACAAGAATGTAAAGCCCAAGCCGAACGAGCCTGGCAGGAACAACTGTACGGAGAGGCGACAGAGCAGTATCAGCGGGTAGTCCAGTTCTACGAGGGCGCACGACAAGAAGCCGAGGCCGAGCGGCAGCGGCAGCAAGCGGTTGACGTACGACAGCAAGCCCAGCAGGCGCAAGGAGCAGCACAGCAAGCAGCAGCGCCGCAATACGCTCAGATTCTG
>CAZAYE010000087.1:0-5518 GCA_964489255.1 uncultured Enterobacteriaceae bacterium | reverse complement strand
ACAGTCTGGCAGCGCGGGGAACAAAGCCTGGAGGAACACCTGTGGGAACAAGCCGCAACTGAATTCGCAGAGGCACGAAAGCTGTTCGTTGCAGCGCGAGAGAAGGCAGAACAAGAGCAAGCTGGTCAGGCAGCAGCCGTACAGCGAGAGCTTGCCTTAAAGGCCCGGCAGGCAGCAGCCGAAGGTGCTACTATCTTCCCCCAACGCTGGCGGGAAACGGAAGCCCTCCTCCAACAAGCCGAGCAGGCTTTCGCGGATGAACACTATGGGGTGGCCCAAGTTACTTTCACAGAAAGTGCCACGCGCTTCCAACAACTCGTGCAGGCAGTCCAAGACCATAGATACCGGGAAGCACTCAAGGAGGCGACTGAAACAGCGCAGGCTCGGGCAGCCGAAGCGAAGCAAGTTGCTGTCACAGAGGGGGCAACGGAGCTGGCGCCTCACATCTTTCGGCAAGCAGACCGCAGTGTCGAGCAGGCAGCGGCGCTCCTGAGTCGGGAAGAATTCACTGCCGCCCAGCAGGGCTTTGTCACGGCGCGCCAGCAGTATGAAGAGGCCCAGTATCAGGCGCAACGAGAACGGCGGCACCGAGCAGCACAGGGTGCTCGGGAGCAAACGGAAACCGCGCAACGCCAAGCCGTAGAGGGAAGTGCCGCTGGTCTCGCGCCAGCCACCTATCAGCAAGCGGTCATCGCCCAACAGCGAGGCAATGAACAATTCACGAATGAGGACTACGAGCAAGCCACACGGCAGTATACCCAAGCGCGCGCGGGGTTCGTCCGGGCGCTACGAGAAGCCAAGAACGAACAGCGGCGGCGCCGGGCAGCCGCCCGGGAGCAAGCCGAGGCTACGCGGCAGCGGATTGCTGAGGTCAAACATCAACTCCAGCCTCTCGCTCAGTGGTGGGGCGAAGCACGGCAGCACGCAAAGCAACAGGAAACAACGGCGGAGCAAGATTGGCAGGCGGAACAGTATGAGCAGGCCGCAGTACAGTCTGTAGAAGTCCTAAAAGCGTACGAATCGGCGCTGAGGGAGGCACAAGAAACACAACGCGTGTATTACACAGCCGTAGAGGCTCGCGCCCACGCTGATCAGGAGCGACAAGCGGCCGAGGTTGTCCAGGCTCCCCAGTACACGCTCGGACTCTTTGAGCAGGCAGACAGCGCCTACGCTCAAGGGACACAACATTTTCAAGCAAAGGCATGGGAAGCGGCGGTGAGCGCCTTCACCCAAGCGCAGGAATTCTTTGCTCAAGCCCAGCAGCAAGCGCTGACTGCCAAGGAGCAGGCGCGGCTGGCAGCAGTCGTCGCGCGCACAGCTGCCTTAGAAGCTCAGCAGGCTGTAGTTCTAGCAGAGCAGATGTTCCCACTACGATGGCAGGAAGTGGTCGCGTGCCTGCAGCAGGCCGAGCAGGCGTTAACCGCTGAGCAGTATGCCACTGCCCAGAACGGTTTCACTGAGAGCGCTTTCCGTTTCCAGCAATTAGCGCAAGCGGTCCAAGACTATCAACACCGAGAGGCGCTCAAACGACAAGCTGAGGCGGCCAAGGCGGAGGCAGAGAAGGCTAAGCAAGAGGCTCTCAAAGACCAAGCAGACAAGTTCGCAACCGATCCCTTCCAGCGAGCCGAGCAACAATTTCAGCAGGCAGCCACGGCTTTCCAGGACGGCCAGTTCACCCAGGCCCGGGCTTTATTTGACGATACGCGGCAGCAATACAGTGAAGCCCAAGACCAGGCGCAAGTGGCGCGGCGCCGTCAGGCGGCCATCACTTCCAGAGAGAATGCCGAAGCTGCCCAACAGCAAGCCGTGGGCGGTGGCGCGCTTGAGGTTGCCCCGAAGGTTTATCAGCAAGCTCTCACCACCCTGCAGCGGGGCAACGACCACTTTGCAGCCAACGCCTATGAACAAGCTGAACAGCAGTATACCCGAGCGTACGAAGGGTTTGCGCGGGCGCTGCGAGAAGCTGAGCACGAACGGCAACGGCGCGAGACAGCGGCCAAGGAACGGGCCGCGGGCAGTCGCCAGCGGATTGCCAAGATCAAACTGCAACTCCAGTTACTGGAACAGTGGTGGGGCAAAACAAAGGCGCAAGCCGAACAGCAAGAGCGTAGTGCCGAGCAGGAATGGCAGATTGGGCAGTACGAGCGAGCGGCAGAACAGTATGAGCAAACCTGGCGGATGTATGAGGAGGCATTGAGTGAGGCCCAGGCGACACAAGGTGTCTATCAGGTGGCGGCAGCAGCGCGTACGCAGGCGGAGCAAGCGCGGCAGGCCGCTGTAGCCGTCCAGGCACCCCAATATGCCTCTGCTCTCCTCCAGCAGGCGGAGGCCCTACAAGCGCAAGGGGAGCAACAGTTCGGGGATGATCAGTGGGGCGTAGCCGAGACAGCCTTCAGTCAGGCGCAAGAACTTTTTGTCCAGGCAGGTCAGCAGGCGGAGGCTGCCAAGGCCGAGGTACGGCAGGCAGCGGAGGTCGCACGCGCGGCTGGGGAAGAAGCCCGGCAGGCCGTAGCCGAGGGCGCCACGCTCTTTCCCCAGCGCTGGCAAGAGATAGAGGCCCTACAGCAACAAGCCGAGCAAGCGTTGGCCACTGAGGAGTATACTGTTGCACAGCAGCTCTTTACTGAAAGTGCCGCCCGTTTTCAGCAGTTAGCGCAGACGGTCCAAGACCATAAACGCCGAGAAACGCTCAAACAGGCTGCTGAAGCAGCCAAAGCCGCGGCGGAGGTAACTAAGCGGGGTGCACTCAAGGAAGAAGCGGGGAAGTTCGCCACCGACGTTTTCCAACAAGCCGAGCAGCGTTTTCAGCAGGCGGTTACCGCTTTCTCTAATGAACAGTTCACCCAGGCCCGGTCCTGGTTTGATGATGCACAGCAGCAGTATGGTGAAGCACAACGCCACGCACGACTAGAGCGATGGCGCCAGGCAGCCCTCACTGCCAGAGAGCAAGCCCAAATTGCTCAACAGCAAGCTATGGAAGGTGGGGCTCCTGAGCTTGCCTCGAAGGTCTATCAGCAAGCCCTTATCGCCCAGCAGCGGGGCAACGACCACTTTACAGGTGAGATCTACGAACAAGCCATCCAGCAGTATGACCAGGCGCGTGATGGCTTTGTCCGGGCGCTGCGAGAAGCGGAACAAGAACGGCAGCGGCGGGTGGCAGCAGCCAAGGAGCAGGCTGAGGCTAGTCGGCAACAGATTGCCGAGATTAGACACCAACTCCAGCCTTTGGAACAGTGGTGGAGCAAAACGAAAGCGCAAGCCGAACAGCAAGAGCGTAGTGCCGAGCAGGAATGGCAGATTGGGCAGTACGAGCGAGCGGCAGAACAGTATGAGCAAACCTGGCGGATGTATGAGGAGGCATTGAGTGAGGCCCAGGCGACACAAGGTGTCTATCAGGTGGCGGCAGCAGCGCGTACGCAGGCAGAGCAAGCGCGGCAGGCCGCTGTAGCCGCCCAGGCCCTTCAATATGCTGCTGACCTCTTGCAGGAGGCAGAAACTCTGCACACACAAGGAGAACAGCAATTCGAGCAGAAGGCTTGGGAGGCAGCAACGAGCGCCTTTACTCAGGCACAGGAACTTTTCGCCCAGACCCAGCAACAAGCGCGAACTACCAAGGAGTGGGCGCGACAGGATACAGAGGCAGCCCGCGAACGTACGGTACAAGCTCGCACTCAAGCAGAGCAGGCAGGCGCACAGGAGCGTTTTCCCAAAGAGTTCACCCAGGCACAGCAACTGACTGCTCAAGGGCAAGCCTGCGAAGAGCGGCAGGAGTTTACTCAAGCGCGCGCGCTCTACGAGCAAGCTACACAGCGCTTCATCAAACTGCAGCAAGAGGCCGTCTTACAGGCCGCACGCGAACGGGCCGAGACAGCACAGCGCCACACCACAGAGGCCAAGCAGATCCCCGAGCCGCTCAAGCAATGGACAGGCGAAAAGTGGAAAGAAGCACAACGCCGGGAAGCGGCGGCAGAGCGGGCGTGGCAGGCAGGTGAGTACACGCAGGCTGAGGAGCAGTATCAGCACGCGGCCCACCTGTACACGCTTGCGCGCGGAGAAGCAGAGACAGCGCACCAGCGGCAACAGGCGCTCGACGCGCAGCAGCAAGCAGTCCGGGAACAGGCATCAGCACACGAGGCCGAAGCCCAACAGTACGCGGCACCACTTTACCAGCAGGCAATCGATAACCAGCAGCAGGGGGAACAGAACCTCGAGGCCCGGCAGTGGGTGCAGGCAGAAACCGCCTTTCTCCAGGCGCACAGGTTATTTGCACAAGCACGGGAGAGTGCCCAGCGCACCAAGGCACGCCAGCTAGTAGCGGAAGCGCGCGCAAAGGCATTGCAAGCGCAACAGGACGCAGCAGAAGGAGCAGCCCTCTTTCCAAAACAGACAGCAGAGGCATCAGCTGTCCTGACAGAAGCTCATCGGGCCTTCGCTCGTGAAGATTTCACCGCTGCCGAAACAGGTTTTACGCGGAGCGCGGAACTCTTCCAGGAGATCCACAGAGCCATCATTCTCCACCGGCAAAAGGAGCAGGCGGAACAAGCTCAAGCTCGCGCCCGAGAACTTCACAACAAGACACTCGTGGCAAAAGCTCCAAGGGGGATGGCACTATTGATCGCTGGCCGACAAAAGCGACGAGCTGATAGAGCGCTCGCAGAGGGGGACAACTTCTTTCAACAAGAACACTACGAGGAAGCACGCGCTCAGTACACAAAGGCCATTGCTCTTTTTGAAAACTTACCGCCCGTGCCAGTAGCGCAAACGAAAAGCCCCTGGGTGCTCGCCCTTGCGCGCAATCCGGCGATTCTCCTGTCCGCCGGCTTTCTTGTGCTCCTTGGTTTTTACTTCTCCAGCTCTTTTCCCTCACGGCAACCGCCAAAATCTCCTGAGCTTACCGTGAACGACAAAGAAAGAGGCGCGTCTAAAATACAAGTAGCAACAGAGAAAAAAGAGAGTCTGTCTTCTTCGTCTGCGAATGACCCCCTCAAAGAAGACGAAGTAATAACGCCTACTGGACTGTATAGCCCTCCCACCCTTCCAGAGGGGAAGGAAACAGTACCGGGGAACAATCCTCCTACACAGGAAGAGCTTAAAAAATTTGCATTGGTCACACCCCCTCCACCTTCCCCACCTCCCCTGCGTGAGCCTCCCCGGATCACACAAGTAACTCCATCACCACCAGAGAGAGAAATCACTGTCGAGGAAGGAAAGAACCTGAACTTTACCGTTGAAGCCGAAAGTCCTCAGAAAGACCCGCTCCGGTATGCTTGGTTTCTTGACGGCAAACCACAAGAAGGCAACAAAAAAACCTGGACCTACAAACCAAACTTTGAAGCTGGGGGAGAGAAGCCGAAAGAGGTTAAAGTCGAGGTAGCCAACATCGCAAACCTGAAGGACGAAAAGACCTGGTCTGTGCGTGTCCAGGACGTGGACCTGTCGCCTCGTATTGCCCAATCCTTCCCATCGGATCGTTCGCTAGCAGTAACGAAAGGAAACATCCTGAATTTTTCAGTTCAAG
>CAZAYE010000086.1:0-9243 GCA_964489255.1 uncultured Enterobacteriaceae bacterium | reverse complement strand
GGCAAAGATGTCCTTCAGCGAGCGGTCGTACCGCTCAGACCAGAGATGATGGTCTGTAGTCGCGTCGATCAACTGGGCGGTGATCCGCACCTGAGCCCCGGCTTTGCGCAGGCTGCCCTCCAGCACATATTTCACCCCCAACTCCTTGCTCAGGTCTGGCATCTTAACGGCCTTGCCCTTGTAGAAGAAGGCGGAATTGCGGGAGATGACAAAGAGGTTGGCAAGGCGCGAGAGGCTGGCGGTCAATTCCTCGGTGATGCCATCGCTGAAATATTCTTGCCCAGGATCACCACTCAGGTTGACGAACGGGAGGACGACCATGGAGGGTTTGTCGGGCAAAGGCAGCGACGGAGGCTTTGCCTCCTCAGTGACGAGCGATGAGTGTCGAGCGATGAGTGTCGGAAGAGAGGGGAACAGAAAGATGACGAGTCCTCCGAGAAGCAGCACGCTCACGAGCACGAACACGACCGGGCCCACCCTACGAAGCTTGAGCCACTGCACGCCTAAGGTCTGACGAACTCCCTGGGGCTTCTCTGGTAGGAGGGCATAGATCTGGAAGCGTTGGGCAATGTTCTTTAGTTTAGGTCGCCCCAGCGAGACGACCGTGCCCAGGGCCAGCCTCTTCTCCACCTCTTCATAGACTTTGTGTGAGATGCAGATGGTATCGGGCTCGGCCAGTGCCTGCAGGCGGGAGGCAATGTTGACCCCATCGCCGAGCACATCGCCATTCGGCTGCACCACAATATCGCCCAGATGAATGCCGATGCGGATATGGATCTGCTCGGCTTTGTCCTGTTCAGCGTTATGGGCACGAAACTGGGCTTGAATATGTTGGGCGCACTGCACGGCGTGGACTACTGAGGGAAAGTCCACCAGGAAGGCATCGCCAAAGGTCTTGATGACGTGGCCGTGATGGGCGGCTATGGCTTGCTCGATGACCTGATTATGCACAGCCAGCAACCGCAACGTACTGGCTTCGTTGGCGCCCATCTGGCGGCTGAAGCCCACCATGTCGGTGAACATGATAGCAGCGAGCTTACGGGTCTCAGCCGTTATCTCCTCTGGCCGTGCTTCTTTCACGAGGGCGATTATCCTGCTGGATACTCTCGGCTGTCAACTGGTACGAGTCAGGAAGGGAGAGAACAAGAGCTCCAGCACAGTTAGATTCTCCCTCGCCCTGTCCCTCTCTAGTAGCGCAGCCATCCTGGCTGCGTGCAGGCTGGAAGCCTGCTCCACTGGGGGGAGGGAACGGTCGGCGGGAGGACGTGCAAGTGAAAACCGCTCTAGGCCGTAGCTGGTTCCTACTGCCGCAGGCGGAACCTCTGGATTTTCCCCGTCGGCGTATGGGGCAGCTCGGGAACAAATTCAATTTGTCGGGGGTATTTGTATGGCGCCAGCTCTTGCTTCACAAATTCTTGGAGCTGATCAACCATTTTTTCGTCTCCAGAGAATCCGGAACGCAAGACGATAAACGCCTTCACTACTTGTCCTCTCAACGTGTCAGGCACCCCGACCACCGCTGCCTCCTGCACGGCCGGATGTTCTAAGAGCACATTCTCCACCTCTGGACCGGCAATGTTGTAGCCGGCGCTCACAATGATGTCGTCCCGCCGGCAGCGAAACCAGAAGTAGCCTTCCGTGTCATACGTGAATACATCACCAGTGAGGTTCCAGCCGCCCCGCACATACTCCCGCTGCCGGTCCAGCTTCTTCCAGTAGCGGCAGCCGGTTGGCCCTCGGACTGCTAACAGTCCCTCCTCTCCAGGCGATACCAGGTGAAGATTTTCATCGACCACCGCCGCTTCGTAGCCTTTGACTACTTTTCCACACGATCCAGGTTTGACCTCTCCGGGAGAGTTACAGATAAACATGTGCAACAACTCGGTCGCGCCAATCCCTTCAAGGAGCTCACTGCCGTACCGTTCCTGCCAGCGTCTGTAGGTCACCGGCGGCAGCGCAGCCCCGCCAGTCACGCCGAGCCGTAGATCAGGCAAGCCTCCCGGCTCGCTCAAGTCAAGCATCATGTGAAAGCACGTGGGCGCGCAGAACGCGACCGTGGCTTTGTAGTCCTTGAGCGTCTGGAGCATGGCATGGGGAGTGAAGTGCTCGAGCATCACCGTCGAGGCGCCAAAGCGAAAAGGGAAGACCAGGAGCCCACCCAAGCCAAAGGTAAACGCAAGTGTTGGATGCCCGGCGCAGATATCCTCGGCGCGAAAGCCCATGTTGTTCAGCGCCACCCCATCGGCGATCGCCAAAATGTCCTCGTGAAAGTGGATCGTTCCCTTCGGGTCTCCAGTGCTTCCCGACGTATAAGCAAGGATAGCAATATCATCCCGCCTGGTCTGTTCGGCTGGCATGTCAGGTGATGCTTGTGTCATCAGCTCACGGAGGTGCGAATAGCCAGCTCGCTTCTCCCCTGAGAGGAGCACATCTTTGAGTTCCGGCACCCGCTCGCGCACTCTCTCGACTTCGGCCAGAAACCCGCTCTCTACGACAGCGGTCTTGATTTCAGCGTCGCGCAAAATCTTTTCCAATTCACGCTCGCGCAGGAGCGGAACAGTGGCAACGGCGACGGCCCCCAGATGAATGACCGCAAGCCAGCTATAGATAAAGTCAGGAGTGTTCGGCAGGCGCAGCAGAACGCGGTCACCTTTGCCAACCCCCCACGCGGCCAAGACGCTCGCGAGCTGTTTAACTGCGCGGTCTAGCTCCCGATAAGTGATCCGCTCTTGCTCGTAATAGATTGCCACTTTGGCACCAAATCCGGATTCTAGATTCCGTCGGATCAGCTCTTCGGCAGCGTTGAGCTTTTCTGGATACGAGAACCCACCGGCAGCGAAATCCCGCTTAGGCCAAAGTTCGATAGGAGGGAGATGCTTGGTAATATCGGGGTCAGGCATAGTTGTTCCCTTTTAGTAGTGATCAGAGGAGAGTCAGAGAGCCGCACGTCAGCAAGCGGTACCTTCTCTGTCTCTGTCTCTATCTCTGTCTCTGTCCTTCACCCGCTCCCTCACAGTCGCGGCTCAGATACTTCCATATTACACGAAGGCTGATATGACATGTCGTGCAAACAATTCCTGTTGCTTGAGCGACTGCCAGTGCGCGATGCCACCATAGTTGGTCAGGATATCGAACTCGGTAATACCAGCTTTTTCCTGCAACCAGCCGATCTTGTCGATGACTTGCGCTGGAGAACCAACGAAGACAATCTCTCGTTCGAGCAGGTCGTCGTAAGAAAGCGCTGTCAGCGACTCGAGCGCACCACTGGCATAGAAGCCGTATCCGGCCCTCCTCAATTCTTCCTGTGAATGGCAGAGCAGTTCCGTCGCCTTGGCATTGAAGGCGATAAAGTTCGAGAGATATTGCTCACATTCCCGCCGGACCTGAGTTGGATCATCTCCCAGATAGATCGGCCGCAGATAGACGATGTTCGGTTTATGATCGTGCTTAGCGCAGGCCTCGCGATACAGGTCAAGTTGACGTTGCAAAGCTGCAAACGGCAGGAGTGGAGGCACAAAGATGCCATAGCCGCGTGTACCGGCAAACTCATAGGTGCTATCGCTGGTGCCCCCGGTCAGAATCGGTGGGTGCGGCTTTTGTAACGGGCGCGGTACTACCCGGGCGTTGTGAATCTTCCAAAACCGCCCATCATAAGAAAACCGCTCTTCGGTCCAGGCACGGATCAGAATGTCGAACGCCTCGTCGAAACGCGCCTGCGATTCTTCGATGGGGATGCCGAAACCATGGTACAACCATGCATGTCCACGGCCCACCCCACACTCCAGGCGCCCGCCGGTAATGATATCGGCCGCAGCAATCTGGCCGGCCAGTTCCATAGGGTTCTTCGGTGGTAAGACATGCAGCGCGGTGCGGAAGCGAATGCGGCGCGTGCGCTGCGCCGCGGCACAGAAGAGCGCCAGAGGGTTGGCTGAGATGCTAAATTCTTGTGAGAAGTGATGGTCGATGGTGGAGTAGATGTCGAAGCCCACCTCATCCGCGTGCTCGATCTGACGCTGGATCTCCCAATAAAGTTGTTCATGTGGCTTCTCCGGCGGACACTGCATCTCCGCGTAAATGCCAAACCGCATCAGGATTCCCTCCGGTCGAAAATCGAACGTTTGTTAGAATTACAAAGCGAGGAGAACCGTGTCAACCAACCGATTCATTGATATCGTATTGCAACTTGGTCATGCCATTGGAAGTTCGTGCTTCGACAGGCTCAGCACGAACGGTTTTTGTCTTGTGTGATTATACCTAACCCGTTCACCCTGAGCTTGTCGAAGGGTGAACGGACGACGAAGCACCGTCACCCGATGCCATATCTCCCTGGCGACAAGATGCCGTTCGGATCCAGGGCGCGTTTAAGGTCGGCGCACACCTCCGGGAAAGTTTCCAACCGCGCCATGGCTTCTTCTTGAAAGTCCAGCGGAGCACGAGAGATGGGATACCCAGCCTCCGCATAGGTGGCCATGAGTGCCCGGTAGCAAGCGATGACTCGCTGGCACTCCTCCGGGTCCTGACGATTGAAAACGATGACATGCAGCGCACGACTCATCCGCGGTCCACAGATGTACTCGGTAATGTACTCTAGCCCATGCTCACGCAGGATGCGGCGTGACATTGCTTGATGTTGATTGGCAATTGCCCCAACCATCGGCATGGCTGGCAAAAACCAGCAGTTTCCACCGCCGGGACGCCAGTTGAGCAGACCCAGTTCACTGGTTGTAGGTCGACCGCTGAAGGTATCAAGGTGAATCTCGAGGATAGGGTTGTTCTGCGCTTCCTCGTGGGAGACGTAGCGTGCCTTCCCAGAGCGGCCGAAGTGGACCTTCATACGCTCGACCAGAGGCAGCAACGCGTCATCCGACGCTCCATAGAACGCGCCTGAGACGCACCACGCGCCCACGCCATACTCACGTTGCAACTCGCGCCGCACCTCGTCCGGCAAAGGTGTGTGGCCGCCCGTGCGCTCGAACGGATACGTCGCGACCGTGCCGAGCCCATACAGGTCACTGGTCACCTTCACAAGCGACGGCACAACATTGTTCAGCTTAAGCGGACGCACTAGATCGATGATTTCACCAAAGTCCTTGTCGTCTAGAAACATAAAGAAAAAAGCGCGAAGCGCTGGCGGGCGCGGCATCAACCATACGCCCAGCCGCGTAACGATGCCAAAATTGGACTGCAAGAACAAGCCGTCGAGGAAAGGACCATAGCCATACTTGGCGATGTGCCAGGTGCGCGAACCAGGGAGCGCCCCATCAGCCGTGCGGAGGATACGACCATCGCCGAGCACGACTTCCAAACCGCAGCTCATACCAAAGTGGTCGAAGTATGGTGTGTACCCGGCTCCTTTGTCGAGGGTGTTCCCAACAATGCCCCCTGTAGGCGGTCCGGAGGTGGTATCGAGCATGAGTTTATGGCCGCGTTGCTCTAACTCGTCGTACAGGTGCTGATATGTCACACCGGGTTCGATGACAGCAAAGCAGAGGGTTTCGTCGATCTCCAGGATGCGATTCATGCGCGCTCCGACATCGACAATGAGACACCCTGGTTGGATTGGACTCCTGAGCCCCAAGCCTCTATTTTCACCTGTGCTGATGCTGTAGAGCGGAAAACGATGCTGGTTAGCAAGACGGACAATCGTTTGCACCTCTGCAGTTGAAGCCGGATACACCACACCGGCTGGGCGCCGGTCCCCCCCAGGCAGCAGGTTGCGGCCGTAACGAACAACGGCCTCTTCAGAGGTATCGACGGTGTCACTGCCAAGAGCGCGGCGCAGAGCATCAAAGATGGCAGATGAGGTCTGTGTCATGAGAGATACTTTCTACTATGTTTACGGCGTCACGAGTACGTCCAACACTGCGAAATGCCCGTTCGCCATCGCCACCAACCCTCGCTGGATAGCTGGCTCTAGCGACTCGGGGGTGCTGACTCGTTCACCATAGCCGCCGAACGCCGCGGCAAGTTTCCAGTAATCGGGCGTGGGATCGATAACTCTCCCATAGTAGTTGTCGGTTCTAACGGCCGCACCCTCAGGGAAGTACTTCTGCACATTCCAAGCCTGGGACGCGTAACCCTGGTTGTTACAAATGACAATCAGAATGGGGAGCTGGTACTGCTGAGCCAGACCGAAACAGGCGAGGACTGGGTTGTAGCTGAAGGCGCCATCCCCAATGAGGCAAACAACGATGTTGGCGGGTTCCGCCAATTTGACACCAAGAGCTGTTGGTAGACCAGTCCCTAAAGCACCTGCCCATCCCCGATACTGCTTGAACGACTTGGACTGAAACAGTGTCTGCACCATGAAAGCCGTCTGGGAGACAATCTCGTCAACGATAGCCGAACCAGGGGGCAGGGCCTGATGTAGAGCCTGGAACAATGCTGAGGCATGAACCGCATTGCCGGTGCGCGTGACATCGGTCTGCTGGCGCGTCTGTTCGCTGCTCTGGCGGTTGTATTGGTTCCAGTATTCCGCCCTCCCTGTCGGCGGGGACGTGATGCGCTCTTTCAACTGACTATAGAGCTGTGACAGATTCATCCCGACGTCACCCGCGATGCAATAGTCAGTCTGGTAGCCCCAGTATGGCGCGCGTGGCCTGAGCGGGTCCTCTTCGAAGACGATGACTTTGCATCCTTCCTTGAGCTTAACGTGCGGCGGGTGCCACGGCGCATTGGCGCCAGCAACCACTATGCAGTCGGCTTCTGGTAGCACAGCTTCCACCGGACCGCTGCCGTGCAGGGGGTGAGCACGTGGAAAATTCTGGAACGACGGCATCCAGAACTCGAAGACTGGCGCGGCTATGAGTTCAGCCAGCTTAACCAGCGTATCCACTTCAGCCGGTGTGCGGGCGGCATGCTCGGTGATGATGAGCGGGTTGTGGCTTTGTGTGAGCAACTCAGCGATTTGACGAAGTTGCTCGGCTGGGGCGACTACTGGCTGGGCTTCTAGCTTTGGCTGTTGTGGAGGCGCGACTGGACTCATCAGGATTTCAAAAGGAACGCTCAACAGAGTCGGCCCGCGAGGAACCGTTTCCGCGAAGTAGCAAGCTCGACGCAGATCAGCGATCAGATCACTGACGGTCTTCACCTCTTTCGCCCATTTGACGCAGACTTCGGCATCGCGGACTGGACCAGCGAGATCCACTAAAAGTGAAGGCCACTCCATGCCAGGATCAAGGGCGGGCTCTGTGCCGTAAGTCACTGTATCGGACGACAGAATGATCATCGGGATACGTTCTTGCAAGGCGCTGCGCATCGCCATCGAGCCGTGTAAAACACCCAGGCCGGTCGGGAGCAGGACGACCTGGGGCCGCCCCGTGGCTTTATAGAAGCCAGACGCCAGTCCCACTGCCAACATCTCGTGGCGGCAGTTAAGGTACTGCGGGGAATCGGTTTCTCCCCTCTCGTGCCGTTTGGCAAGTGCCTCCCAGAGTGGGGCCCACACGGCAATTGGTGAACAAAAGATGAAGTCGGTTCCTTGGATTCTCAGAAACTCTAGGAGAGCTTCCGCGCCGTTCAGGGTATCTGATTTGCTCATAGCTCTTCTCCTTGGAAAAGTCCTCTTCTTATTCCTTAAAGAGGGGTAACCAAGAGCGACTGAATTCGACTGGTATCGACAATGACCGTCTTTTCTTTGAACCTAGCCACCCCATTGACCAAGACGACCTGATCCCGGTACTCGCCTACGCTGTATACTTCAGTCATACCGTAGTGCACCGGATCCATCGCCGTACGAAAGACCGCATAATTGGCACGCACGGAGATGATCCCCTGCTCCTGACTGGTGACGCGAATTGCACTCACCAGGTGCCGGTATCCATGGGGAGCAAACAGATTCGCCTTGCGATGCGCGACGACCCGGTCCTGCAGCATGCCGCGACTGTCGCAATACATGAGTGCAATCGGCAGCCCCTGATCGGCATTCTCCCGCGGCACTATTTGGTACACACAGTCTTCGGTAAAGAAATCCGGCCATTCTTCTAATCGATCATCATCAATACAATGCACATACGCATGGAGCAATTCTTCGATGGCGTCGCGTAACTCTCTGGGTTGCATGACTGCCTCCTTCACACTGAGATCAGTTGAAGCCCATGAGCCGACGATAATATTGCCAGAACCCACGAATCGCGGCCTCGGTCACCAGGTTATCCTGGCTGGCCACATCCCTACCGCCGAATTCGATGAACGAACAGGCAGTTTTGTCACGGCCAATGGCCTGTTGCACGAGTTCAATCGCATGACCGTCTTCGAGGGAGATGAACCCCGCGGGGCCGACGAGGTTGGCCTGCTTGAGGCGAATTCTCTGCATCTCCTCGTCGTCATCGGCATAGCCCAAAAAGGCGAAGATCAATTCAAACTTGTCAGGTCCCTTGGGTAAAATCTGCCGCGCAGCCAGGGTATTCGAGATCCGTTGGACGACCAAACAAGGAAAGATCGTGTGAATGGAGGTAGTGATGTCATCCTGGAATTCATTCTTTGCCTTGAGAAGAGAGAGATCCGCCAGCGTGTATTTGGCCTGATAACTGCGCAGGCTTTCGTTGGTGTACGCTGCCGTCTCTTGGGCTTCGGTGCGTCTATGTGCGTGCAGGATGTCGTGCCGACCAGTTTCATCCATCAGCGTGCCCCCACCCTGTGACGAACGGGCTAAGCCAAAAGTGGCAGAAAACAAGTGCAGCAGGCTGCCATGGTACGGATCGCGAACGTTCTCAGCATAGAGCTTCCAATTGCCGCCGATTAACTGGCGTGCATAACCCAGGACGCGGACGGGACGGTGAAAGACCTTGTCTAACCAAGGTCGCATGGTCGGGCCGATATACTCGTCCAACGGTTCAACGCTCTCGGCAAAAGAGACAAAGATCAGTCCGCCACACGTGGCAACTTGCAGTTTATGGAGAGAATGCTGAGTTGGAGAGAAGTCGGCGGCATACCCGCCTTTGCCTTCGATCCCTTTGCGAAAAGGGACCCCGATCAAATTCCCTTTTAAGTCGTAGCTCCATTGGTGATAGACACACACGTGGGTAGCGCGGTTCCCGCGTAACTCGCGACAGACGAGCGCACCGCGGTGAGCACAGCGGTTGACAAAAGCATGGAGTGCGCCCTCTTGATCACGCGTCACCACAATCGGCGTGTCGCCGACAAAGGTGGACTTAAAATCTCCCAGGTGAGGCAGTTCCGCCTCCAGGCCGACATAGTTCCACACCGGCCCACGAAACAACCGCTCTTGTTCCAGCTCATAGA
>CAZAYE010000085.1:0-9246 GCA_964489255.1 uncultured Enterobacteriaceae bacterium | reverse complement strand
CTGGCGCATGAGACCACCATATGTGGCATCTGCCACGGGAACTATCAGAGAGCCACTCAGATAGTCCGCCAGAAGCTTGCGTCCGCGCACCTCGTCAAGAGCAGGATTCTCAAAAGCAAGAGTGAAGGTTTGGACAGGATGCTCAAGCAGCCGGCTCATCAGGCTGACAACTGCGCTTGAATCGATCCCCCCGCTGAGCCACGCACCCACCGGAACATCGCTCCGCAGGTGAATGTGGACTGACTCTTCAAGCTTGGCTCGCAATAATTCTGCCCATTCGTTGGCGCCTCGGTGAGGCGCTTCATCTGCTCGGGTGAGGAAATGAGGTTGCCAATAGCGGTGCAGGGAGACTGTCCCATTCTGATAGAGAAGATAGTGTCCCGGGAGCAAACGATGAATCGTACGGAAAAAGGTTTTTGGTGACAGAACGAACCCGACAGAGAAGACATCGTGGAGCGCCTGAAGGTCAAGCGCTCGTTCGACGTTTTCGCTCATCAAAATCGACTTTATCTCCGAGCCGAACACTACACTGTTGGGAGTCACCCGATAGAGCAAGGGCTTTATGCCAAGTCGGTCTCGGGCGAGCATGAGTCGGCGACAGCGGCTGTCCCACAAGGCAAATCCGAACATCCCGCGCAAACGTTCCACACAGCGAACCCCCAGGTCTTCATACAAATGAACGATAACCTCACAGTCCGAACGAGTGCGAAAACAGTGACCTTTGACGACCAACTCGTCCCGGAGTTCCTGGAAATTATAGATCTCTCCATTACAAACGACGGTGACGGTCGTGTCCTCGTTTGCAATTGGTTGGTCACCGGTTTTCAGGTCAATGATACTGAGGCGTTGGATGCCAAGCCCGACACCTGGGGCAACATAAAAACCTGCACTGTCAGGACCACGATGATTCATCACACTGAGCATTTGGTCCAACATGGCACGATTCACCGGTCGCTCAGGCTGGTCGTAGACGATCCCACCGATTCCACACATTTTGTTGCCTCCTTCCTCGACTCCTTCGGTATTCGTCGGGCAGTTAAACGAACCACTACTGGAGTGAGGCAAAGGTATTGTACAGTTCCATGACTTTCTCTGCCGACGTAATATGATGCGTAAAGATGTAGGTTGCCCCTCAATCTCCTAAAGCATGAAGGGCGGCGCTCACCTCTCTTCTCCCTGTTCCCTTCTGTACCGCTTTCACCGCGCTCAATTTTCCGCCACTGCCTGTCGCGACACAAGGAGCGGTCATTCTTCGGTAATCCGCTGATTTCGACTTCAGCGCTGAAAGTCATTGCATCTCACCTATCGTGATAACGTGAAGGAACCCTTGACGAAAGGAGCCCTCTGAGTGTACAGTGCGGCAGTCCCGCTCATAAACGTCGATGAAAAATAAAGAGGGGGAGGGTGAGGAAGCTGCTGTTCCTGTCTGTCATGCTTACCGTGACCTGACGAAGAGAGCACTGAAACGGCGGCCTGAGAAGGGTAAGGAGGAGGGCTGTGACAGAACATGAACTACTGGGCATGTTGCTAGGGCTTAGTGTTGTCCTCACGATTGGCAACTTTGCCTTTCTGGCAAGAGAACTGCGGTATGTGAGTCGGCTGGTAGAGCGAGCATTAGACAAATCGGACGACATTCTTGCTCAGATGAAAAAGTAAAACAGCAGGCTCAGACCACATCCCAATGAACAGGGAACTGAAACGTTCCCTCTCTCTCCGTGTTCCTCCAGGGGTTCTACTCAGCTTTTGCAAGCTCGGCCATCTTCAGAAATCAAACCCTAATTGTCTCGCCCTGCCTCCTGTCGGCACTGGCCGGGGATTCCTCGCCTTGGCTGGACAAAACTCCTGAAAGTCACAGGTGCTGCACCAGGCTCCTTCGTGCGGGCGAAATTCTTGCTCTTGGCTAATGTCCCGGCACAAAGCCCGGACCCGGGGCTGCGCCAGATTGAGATCGTCGGTCTCCACGCTCTCCTTCTCTGCCAATCGCAGGTAGTAAAACGAGAGCTTCTTGGCTTGCTGGCCCGTCTTGGCGTGAAAGCCGAGCTGATAGAGGTCGAGCTGAAGCGGATCGGGCGGCAGCGGGCTGCGGTGCGAGAGTTTGTAGTCAATGATTTCAAAGCCTTCGGGCGTCTCATCCACCCGGTCAAAGCGACCGGTCAAGAGGAACGGGCCAATGTGGAGCTTAAACGGCTCCTCCAGCAGGTAGGGAGTGGGAAACTGCCCACGGTGCGCCTCCCAATAGCGCGTCAGGAGCGCCCTGCCCTCTTGGTACTGGCTCTCGGTCAACGGGCGGGTAGGGTTGTCATAGTAACCCTTGAAGTAGGATAGCAGCGCGTCAAGGGAGACCTCCGGCGGTGGATACAGTAAGGCTTGATCTGCCTGTTGGTTCTTGAGTCCCTGATGAAAAAGATGAAGCGCGCCGTGCAATGCCCTCGAAGATTGCGCAGCCGGACGGGGTCGGCTGGGGAGACCCCGGTTGTATCGCAAGTGATAACGGAAGTGGCAGTGCTGAAAGGTTTTCAGCGCCGTATAGGAGAGTTTCATAACTTTCTCCCTCAATGGCGAAGCGGTTTTCTCCTGCCAGTCGTCATTGCTTCTGCAGGCTCATGATTTCCCTACCATACGCAGATCCGCCGTCGCGGGCAATGCGAACAATGCGCCGCATAACAAAATCGTGGCTTTTGGGGAGAAATCTCCCCCCGGTAGGGGCACGGCCTGCCGTGCCCCTACAACTGTTCTCCTACTTGTTGACGGCACTGCACTGGCGCAGTATTAAACTCGGATTCGAGCTGGTTGGCAAAGAAGAGTTCCGAGAGGGCACCGCAGAGGAGGACAATCTCATGAAAGCACTCGCATTTTTGGGGATTGGAAAAGTCGGCATCGTTGACAAGCCAGTACCAGAACCCGGTCCGAACGATGCAGTGATCAAGACGACCGCCTCACTGATTTGTACATCTGACGTGCACACCGTTCGCGGTGTCATCCCTCTTCCCGAAGGGCGCGTGCTGGGCCACGAAAGCGTGGGAGTGGTGTACAAAGTCGGCGCGAACGTCACGCTCTGTCAAGAAGGGGATCGAGTGGCGGTCTGCGCCATCACCCCGTGCGGGCGCTGCGACTACTGTCAACGTGGCTATAGCTCTCAATGTGGCGGCATGCTGGGCGGCTACAAATTCACCAACCAACGGGATGGGAATCTCGCGGAATATTTTCTCGTGAATGATGCGGACTATAATCTGGCTCCCATCCCTCCTTCACTGAGTGACGAGCAGGCATTGTACACGACGGATATGCTGACTACTGGTTTGGCGGGTGCAGAGAATGCGGAGATTCCCGTAGGCGGCACGGTGGCCGTTTTCGCGCAGGGCCCAGTTGGCCTGTGCGCCACTATGACCGCGCGACTCCTTGGCGCCGGGTTGGTGATTGCCGTGGAAGCAAAGCCGGACCGCAAAGCCCTGGCCAAGCGAGTTGGCGCCGACGTGGTGATTGATCCGACGCAAGGCGATGTGGTGGAGCAGATCAAGCAACTCACTGGTGGCGCCGGTGTCGATTCCGCGATCGAAGCACTCGGACATCCAACAACCTTTGAGAACTGCATTAAGGCGACTCGACCGGGTGGGGTGATCTCCAACATTGGCTATCATGGTGAAGCTGGCAACGCTTTACAGGTTCCCCTCGCAGAATTTGGCTTGGGCATGAGCGACAAAAAGATCCGCACCGCCCTCTGTCCCGGTGGACGAGAACGCATAGCTCGACTGTTACGGCTCCTCGAAACTGGCCGTGTCGATCCCACCCCGCTGACAACCCATCGCTTCTCGTTTGCCGAGGTTGAGCGCGCCTTTCGTCTGATGGAGACCAAAGAAGACAATGTCATCAAACCGCTCGTCCTGTATTGAGTCAGGAGTCTAGTGGCGGAGACAAGCTGTTTATGCGCAAATGGGTATTGGGAAGTCTCGCTGCTGGTCTGGTTTTCCTCCTTGCTTGGCTGTTCCTTCCGGCCCTGCCGTTTTTGTCTCGGGCGCCGGTTGCCCAGATCTACGCTCAGCCTCGAGAGGGCACCGCTCCGCTGACGGTCCTGTTGCTGAGCGCCGGCGCGAATTCCAAGAGAGAGGGAGTGCAATTTGAATGGACGGTCGATGGCTCTGTCGTCTCAAACCACGGGTATTTCCATTACAAGTTGACTACCGTCGGCCAGCACACCATTATGCTGAAAGTGGCCGATTCCAAAGGATCGTCCAGTACGGATACTATAACCGTTGATGTCACTGAGAGGGTCCTTCCGCTCTTGGCATGGTCAGCGACGGGTCCGGTAGAAGACATGAAGTATTGTGTGGCGGTGAATGAACCGGCAGATCCAGCCCCCTGGAAGAATAATTATCTGTGTTCTGCCCAGGATTTTGGGATGAAGTGGTCATCAGCGGGACCCATCGCGGGCATGCGCTGCACGCAGATTACCGAACCGGCGGAGCCGGGAGAACATGGCTGGACGGATAATTATCTCTGCGTGCCCGAGTCCGCCCCACTTGAATTGGTGTGGTCCAATGCGGGCCCCGTCGCGGAAAAGACATGTCTCCCGATATACGAACGCAAGGATCAGCATGGGTGGAAGAATAACGCTCTGTGTTATTCTTTGAACTCTAAAGACGAGGCGCAAAAACCGGCAGGGTAACCTCGTCGGTGAGCCGCGTAAAGCGAATCTCGCCGCGGGCGCCAATCTTGAGAGTTTCTGGCGGACAATCCACGATGCGTAGGGGCAAGCGCACCCCCTCGTCCAGTTCTACGAGAGCGACGGCATAAGGAACTTCAGCCGCATAGGCTGGGTGAAAGGCACGGCGGTAGATCACAAAGCTATACACCTGTCCAGTTTGAGAGGTTGGAGTCCAGGTGGCTCCCGTTGAGGCGCAGCGCGGACAGACCGGGGCAGGCGGATAGCGCCAGGCTGCACAGGCCGTACAGCGTTGGAGGAGAAGCTGGCGGTTGCGGCAGCCTTCCCAAAAGGGAGCATTCTCGGGAGTAATGATGGGGAGAGGCTTGGCCATGGTAGACTAGAAATCGCGGATTGGAGCATTATAGGAAGCGTGATCCTCTCAGCTATACCGCGCCCAGCAACAACGAGGCGTGCACGGCCAGCACGCCCGCGCCTCCGCTGACCAAACCAATGCGGGCGTTCGCAACCTGCCGGAGACCAGCCTGACCGCGGAGTTGTTTGACCGCTTCGGTGACGTGCAGGATGCCATCGGCATGAGCTTGGGATAACAAGCCGCCATGGGTATTCACCGGCAGTGCCCCTCCGAGCGCGATGCGTCCATCCTCTACAAACGTGCCCCCTGCGCCTTTCGCACAGAACCCGTAATCTTCCAACTGTACTAACACCGTGTAGGTAAATGAATCGTAGAGCTCGGCAAAATCGATCTCGTGCAGAGTGATGCCTGCCATCTGGAAAGCTGCTGGGCCAGACTCGACTGCTCCACAATAAGTGAGGTCTTCTGCTTGGAGCACATAGCGGTGCGGATGTGACTCACCGTATCCCAGAATCGCCACCGGCTGTTGCCGCAGATTGGCGGCACGCTCGGCTGTGGTGACGACAAAGGCGCCGCCATAATCCGAGACTAGGGAACAGTCTGGCAGACGGAAAGGTTCGACGATCCATGGTGACCGCAAATAGTCGTCCAATGTCAGGGGTTTGCGCATTTGCGCACCCTCGTTCAGGATTGCGTGCTGACGGTGCGCAACCGCGATTGCTCCCAACTGCTCGGCTGTGGTGCCATAGCAGTGCATGTGCCGCTTTGCCGCCAGGGCGTATCCTGCCGGAGGACCGACCAGGCCGAAAGGCTCTTCCCAATCCTCATAGCCCCAGTGCAGCTTGCCGTGCGTCGGGCGCGGGGTCTTACTGTGGGTGAGCATGTTTTCGCCGAAGGCAATGAGCATGGTATGACAGAGTCCAGCTTCCAGCGCCCGCACGGCGTTCGCCACAGCGAGGACAGGAGTACAGCCGCCAGCGTGGAGATCGTGGCCGTACCGGAGCCGCAAGCCGAGCGTGGCGGCCAGTTGGTCAGTAAAGAGAAAAGTCGGCTCTTGATACGGCGGTTTGCTTAGGCAGCCGTCTACCTGGGGTGGGGTGAGTCCGGCGTCTTCAAGAGCGCGTACAGCCGCTTGCACGGTCAGGCCAAGACTCGTGGACTGGGGGACCTGTCCCAGGTCGCTCTCGCCGATCCCGACGATGCAGTATTTGCCTCTGGCTGTTGCCATAGTGTCACGCTTGTGGCTTGTCGCTTATGGCTTATGCGGATTCCATATGATCCTTAGCCATGGCCCTGAGGTCCGTTCATGCTTGGTGCGCAGGGCGCACCCTACGATTCTCTGCCAGTTCTCGTCACTTTTGTTGCACCTGCCGTACTGCCTGCAGCGCGGCCGCATGAAGATACCCATTTGAAGCGAGTAGCCCGCGGTTGCGAGCGAGAGTACGACCTACCGTGAAATCCAGTGGTCGCCCTTCCAGGTCACTGACGTGCCCGCCAGCCTCCTCCACTATCAGTGAGCCAGCGGCCTGATCCCAGATCTTTTCGCGATAGTCAGGGTGCTGAGGAGAGAGCAGGCGCAGCAAGAGATCTCCTGCCCCGGCCGCCAGGACAGCGTATTTGGCCTGGCTATCCATCGCTACCGGCGGGGCTTGGAGATGCAGGACACGTACGACTTCATCTATCTGGTCGGTATTGGTGTGGTCGGCTTCAAAGGAGCGCAACAACCGGGCCTCGCTTGGGTCACTTCTCTTGGAGACTTGCAAACGAGTAAATTCTCTGCTCACGTTCAGTGGCGTGCTCCAGGTCCCCTGACCGCGCACTGCCGCGACCAGCGAACCCAGACCACTACTGTCGGGACGGCCGGCTTCAGTCAACCCTGGGCACCCTAACACGCCGAGCTGCACCTGGCCGTTCACGATCAAGGCGAGGGCTACAGCGTACTGACCGCCACGGAGAAACCCTTTCGTCCCATCCACCGGGTCCAGTGTCCAAAACCGCCGCGCTGGCGCGGCCGCGCCCCGATCAATGGCAGCGCAGGCAGCGTGAGGAGTGAGACGCGGTAAAAACCGACTGACAAAATCCGCCACTTGAGTCAGCGTAGAATTTCCTGCTGGCGTACGTAAATCAGCCGAGTCTTCTTCAGCGACTAACGGATCACCGGGAAAAGCTTCCGCCAACAAACTGCCGATCAGAGCCTGAGCGGCAAAGTCGGCTACTGTCACCGGCGAGCGGTCGCTTTTCGTCAGCGCCGGGCCGGTCATCTCGGCTTGGACTTGTTGCGTCAACTGCGCGGCGTGCCGCACCGCTTCTAAGGCGAACTGTAATTCATGAGCGCAGGGATGTGATTCTGCCAGAGGCTTTGCCGCCATATACTCGTGACGTTTTAACAGCGGATCAGACCCCGCGGAACTTCGGCGCGCGCTTTTCAGTCATGGCAGTGATGCCTTCTTTGGCATCTTCCGTCGTCCAGGTGTAAGCCTGATGCTCAGACTCGACCTCGAGGGCGGTTTCGAGCAAATCTGCCTCCCCGCGGTAGAGTGCCCGTTTCGCGAGACGCACCGCGATCGGCGCGTTACTGGCGATCTCACGCGCCAGTGCCATCGCTTCATCCATCAGTTTCTCTGGGGGGACGACCCGATTCACCAACCCCAGAGCAAACGCTTCTTCCCCGGTATAGAGCTTGCCCGTGAAAATCACTTCGCAGGCCTTGGCCAGGCCAACGATGCGTGGGGTGGTGAAGGTTCCCGCCATTCCTGGATGGATGCCGAGGCGGACAAAATTCAGTCCCATCCGCGCGTTGGCCGCCGCGATGCGCATATCGCACGCCAGGGCGATACAGAACCCCGCACCGACGGCCGGACCGTTGATTGCGGCAATAGTGGGAATCTCCAGTTGGCGGAGGGAGAGGTAACGTTTGTAGAACGCTTTCGGAGATTCTGTATTCCCACGCCCACCGGTGGTGCGGCTCTGCAGGGTGCCCTTTGCCCCGCCAGCCGAAAATGCGCGGCCAGCGCCGGTGAGAATGAGCACGCGGGCGCTGGGGTCTTGATTGAGGGTGCACACAACCTCAGTGACTTCATCTCCCATTGCTGCCGTCATCGCATTAAGGTTTTCCGGGTGGTTCAGCGTCAGGGTGACAATGCCCTCTTGGTGCTCAACGAGAACATGTTCGTACGTAGACATAGTGACTCCTTATGGAGGGAGGGCACAATGGTTGCGTTTAGGTACACAGAAACCGTGTAGGTAGGACGCAGGAGATTGTGCCTCCTCCCCGTGGCACTCACGGAGGGCCGGTCAGCCCGCCTGCTGCTTTTGTGGTTCGATCGAAGGGCGGACTCGGCGCACCGGTGCGTTAATGACTACCTCGGCCGGGGTGTGATTGTGCAAAAAGTCGATCTTTACCCGGTCGGAATCGATGGGGATATGGCGACTGATGGTCTCGAGGATGTCCTTGCGCAACGCTTCCATCTGGTCGGCTGAGAGACCTAAACGGTCGTACATAACGACGACCTGCAGTCGGTCCCTGGCGAGCACGGCGCTCCCTTTGCCCCCGAACAATTTCTGGACGAATGTACCCCAGGCCATGTGTTTATCTCCTCAAGAACAGTTTACCAAGGCGGTGGAAGAGACCACCGTATCCATTCAGCTCGGGAATCGGCACCTCCTCGCCCAGAATCCGCCGCACGATCCGTTCGTACGCCTGTCCCGATCTCGATCTTTCACTCAATACCACTGGCGTCCCCCGGTTACCGGCGACCACTACCTCTTCATCTTCTGGCACGATCCCTAGCAGCCGTACCGCAAGAATATCGAGCACGTCTTGTTGGCCTAGCATGTCGCCGCGTTGCACCATCTGCATGGACATGCGGTTGATAATCAGTTGGGGGTCTCCCAAGGATTGTTGTAAGAGACCGATCACCCGGTCGGCGTCACGCACTGGAGAGACGTCCGGCGTCGTGATGATAACCGCCTCGTCAGCGCCAGCCACGGCATTCCGAAAACCTTGCTCAATACCGGCCGGACAGTCGATCAAGACGAAGTCGAACTCCTCTTTCAACTGGGCGACCAGATCGCGCATCTGCTCAGGGGTGATCGCCTCTTTTTGGTCTATCTGTGAGGCGGGTAAAAGGCAGAGGTGCGGGAACCGCTTGTCCTTGACCAATGCTTGGCGCAGTTGACAGCGACCGCGCACCACATCGATCATATGATAGACAATCCGGTTCTCCAGCCC